>JACQVC010000250.1 GCA_016209995.1 Gemmatimonadota bacterium | reverse complement strand
GCCGATGATGATGCCCGCGCCCACGATCTGGAAGACCGTGGGTATCTCGCCGAGCCACAACCAGGCGACGGCGATGGCGACCACCGGCACGAGGTTGCCATGCACCGCGGTGCGCGTGTTACCCAAACGGCGCACACCATAGTACCAGAGACTGTAGGCCACTCCGATCCCCAGCATGCCGGCGTAGGCGATGGCACCCCAGGCACCCAGCGATACCTCGAGCACCGGCGTGCTCAACATGGGGATGCCTCCAACGACGATGAGCCCCAGCGCCCCGATCCAGAGGGTCCATGCCGTAACGGACAGCGAGCCGTAGCGCTGCACCAGACGTTTGGACCCGACGGTATAAACCGACCATGCAGCGGAAGCCGCGACCATACAAAGATCGCCGAGTGGGGCTCCCGGCCCACCGCCCACCGCCGGCTCGCTCCCGACCACGATGAATACGATTCCCAGAAGCGTTCCCAGCACCCCGACCCACGCCAGCGGTCGCAGTGGCTCGTGACCCGACAGGTTCGAGAGGAGCACGGTCCAGATGGGGGTCGTGGCCAGGAGGATGCTGGCGTTGCCGGCCGTGGTCGCGTTCACTCCGTAAATGAAGAAGAGTTGGTACACCACGTTGCCCAGAACGCCCAGCCCCGCGATTCGGGCCCAATCCTTGCGATGCGGCCAGGTAATGGGGCCGCGACGTCGTAGCGTCAGCCACAGCACGAGCGCCGCCAGAGGGAAGCGAAAGCCATTGAACGCGAGGGGGTGAACTTCGCTCAGGGCAACCTTGATGACTGAGAAGTTGACCCCCCAGATCACAATCATGGCTAGTAGCCCCAGTTCCGCCCCGACTTCCGGGCCAGGCTTGTGCTCCTGGCCGAAATCCGCGGCGCTCGCGACTGCCTCCCAGCGGCGCTGCTTCATTTCGTTCTGGCAGATAAGGTTAGGGAAGTTCACCCGACCCTTACGCCAAGACTGTTGTGTCGCGGGTCGTTAAGCTGTACCTTAACATCACCCCCCTTGAAGGTCCTAATTTGCTAATAGGGAATGGCCAGAATCGACGTCATCCACATAGATGACTACCGTGTGCGGCGAGAGCAGCGTCGCCGCGATGTATTTGCTCTCTACGGTGCGGATTACGAGCGCTCCCGCCTAGTCCTCCAGCTCTGGCGGGCCGTGTCGCTCTTGGGCGCGGACCGCGCGGCCGCAGTGTGGGTCGACGAATACGGTCCCGGTCTCGCCCACGTCTACTGTCTCCTCGACCTGGCTGCGGATCCCCCCCGTCGTTCCTTCAGTCTGGATCTCCTGCGGGCCGCCTGGGCGCAGGGGGTGCCGGGCATGTGGGATGTCGCGGACGCCGATCGTTCGTACAGCGTGGCGCTTCCCGATGGCGTACGAAGTGGCTGCGCGATCGCGCTGGGGAGTGATGGCGCCCGTGCGTGGTTCCTGGTGGTGGATTCCCATACGGCGAGGCAGCCGGTGAGCGCATCGGTCTGCGCCGAGCTCATGTTCAGTGCGGGGGAGTGCGCGGGCCTGGTGCTGCACCGTGATCTCGGCGAGCCTCGGCAGGCAGCGACCAAATCCGCAGAGTCCATCGAGGAGCAGCGCCGCACGGCCTTCGCCGGCTGGCCCGTGTTGCGCGACGTGGAGGGTCGGGAAACGGAAGAGGCCGCCAACGACCGTATCGCGCGCAGGTTCGTCGTCGTTCGGCTGGTGCGTACGCTGGTCGAGGAAGATTTCGCGCTTGATCCCGAGTCTCTCGAGTACCAGATCGCTGGGGCCTTCAGCGAGGTGCAGGCTGCCCCGGTCGATGATCCCGAGCGTCCGCTCTGGGAAGCGATCCTGAATGCGGCTCGGTCGGGCCGGCGCGACGCACTGGCCAACGCCGTTCTGGCGTTGGGTGACTACGCGGAAAGGCTCGGCCACGTCCACGGGGCGCGGGAGATCTACCGCAACGCGTACGATGTGGCGGTCGCCGCAGGCCAACTTCCTGCGGCCACGGATGCGGCTGCGTTCTACGCGCGCAGCAGCCGCAAGCTCGCTGATTGGTCGGACGCCGAGACGTGGTACCAGCGTGCGTTCGAAATGGCCAGCGCCGTCGAGGACCACACGCGCGCCATAGCGGTCCTTACTGGGCTGGCGAACAGCTTCCGCGTCCGCGGCAATCTGCCGCGGGCCCGCGAGATCCTGGATCGGGCTCTGGAGCTGGGTCAGCGCGCCAATGATCGGCACGCACTGGGCCAGGTTCACCACGGGCTCCTGGTCGTGGAGAAGCACTTCGAGCGGCTCATCGAGGCCAGCACGCACGGATGGAAAGCGGTCCAGCTCTACGAAACGGAGAGCGACCGTGCGCGCGCGCTGTTCGACCTGGCGGACGTCCTGCTACAGGCACGCGCCTGGACGCCGGCGCGGGATGCGTACGCGATCGTGGCTCCACGCCTCGACCAAGCGGAGGAGCAACTGCTTGCTTTTGCCGGCCTCGCCTACACCAATGCGATGCTTGGCGACGCCGCGCAGTTCCGCCGCTGGTCGGGTGTGCTCGACCACCAGGGCACTGCCGACGCGCCGCCCCCGATACGCGCCCAGATCCTATACTACCTGGGCTTGTCGCATGCGGTCCTCCGTGAGGGGGCCGAGGCGCGAAGGCTGCTCCAGTTGGTCATGACCGAAGCGGAAACTCACAAGCTCAACAAGCTGTTCTTCCAGGCCGAGGCGGCGATCAGGGAATTGGACGAGGCGGAACCCAACATACAAAAGGCGAATCCAGAGTCTTCCGGACTCAAAGACCCCAGACTCGCCGAGTTGTCGACTGGACTAGGGAAGTTGCGCGCCGAGCTGATCGACGCCGCCGTCCCCTAGTTTGTTAGTGACAGGTGTTCGGGCCGAGCTCAGGCGGACAGTCGTACACGGCGACCGGCGACGTGCACGCAGTCACGTTCACGGCGAAGGCCAGAATCAGGGCGGCGATGACGAAACGGATGTTCCTCATGGTGTCGGCTCCCTGTTGAAAACAGACGTTTTGTAGGGATCGATCCGGGACGCATACTTCACTTCCGAGAGCGATCCTCTAATTAGCAATGGGCGAGGTTGGCCCATTAACTCATTTTTGGCCCGGCCTACATCTTTTTCGAAAGTCCATGGCGTTATTGGCGACGATTTCCCGGCATCGTCAGACGTCGGAGCGTCTGGGGCGGGCGCTACACGGGCTGCACGACGTAGCGCCAGCGGCGTCATGGTCATCGTTCGTGCGGCTGGTGCGCGAACGTCCCGTGACCGTGGGGGTCGTGGACCTGGGGGCGGTGGCCGGGGATGCGCTCACGGCGGTGACGTCGTTTCGAGCCCTGTATCCCGGAACTGCGCTGGTGTTGCTGGACTCCCTGCACAGGCGCCCGGCGGACCTGTTTCGTTTGGGGCGGACGGGGGTGAGTCACCTGGTGCTGTGGGGTATCGAGGATCCGGCGGTTCACTTGCGGAGTGCCGTGGGGGCGGCGGTGCGCGCGGGCGTACTGGGGCGGCTGCTGCGCACGATTTCCGGGCGGCTGCCGCGGCGCGAGGCGGCGGCAGTGCACCTGGCGCTGGACACGGTGCACCGGGCGTGGTCGGCGGACGCATTTGCCACGCACGTTGGGCTGACGCGTCCCGCTTTGAGCGAACGCTTCCGGCGAGTAGGGCTGCCCCCGGTGGGCCATCTGCTGATGTGGGTCCGGGTGCTCTACGCGTGCCAGTGGCTGACGGATCCAGGGCGATCAGCGGAGAGTGTCTCACGTCAGTTGGAGTATTCGACGGGGGCGGCGTTTCGAAGGGCCCTCAGGCTGTGCACGAACGCGACGCCGACGGAGGTGATTCAGGAAGGTGGGCTGGACTTCGGTGTGTCGCAGTTCCTGGAACGCACCGAGCTAGGTTCGTTGGGAGACTGGACGAGCGGTCCCGGACTTACGTATGCAGATGCCTGAGCTGAGAGGGTGGGCTAGCGGTCGTTTCGGCGCCGGCTCGTGAATGTAGGTATTGCGGGCGAGTCCGGAGCAGCGCGCGGATTGCGCGGAGGCGGAGATGGCAGCGTCCGTTGGACCGACCGAGGGAGCTTCAATGCGAGAGTTTGTGGATCAGGAAGGACGCAGGTGGCGGGCCACAGCGCAGGAGAGGCCAGGCCCGGACTTCAAGGGGAAGTGGTACTTGGTGTTTGAGTCACTGGACGAAGCCGGGGAAGGACCGGCGGAGCTGCGGGACGTGTGTTGGAACAGTCGCAAGACAGCAGAGCGAACGCTGGCGACCATGGGAGAGATCGAGCTTCAGCGCCGCCTGGGCTCGGCTCTGGGTCGGCGGCAGCGACCGGTCCCCGCTCCGTGACGGGGAAGAAACCTACGTAGTCGCGGGAATGCGAATCCGCTGGCCGACGAGAAGTCTCCGAGCGTTGATTCCAGGGTTGGCGGACAGCAGAGCCCTGAGCGTCACACCGTAGCGCCGGCCGATGGCGGTCAGCGTGTCTCCGCGTCGGACCTCGTGCACGTGCACGAGGCTGCCGTTGCCGGCAGTTCGCTCGGGCGCAGTGGCGGTTGAAGCGGCCGTGGCATCGCGCCGAAACGTGGCCAGACGGACCGCGATCTGATCCTCCACACGCTTGACTCGCGAGACCGACGGGGCGTCATTCACAAGAATGC
>JACQVC010000236.1 GCA_016209995.1 Gemmatimonadota bacterium | reverse complement strand
GGCTCGATCAGCGCCATGGCGATCTCGAACTCGTGGGCCGGCGTGACACCTGGGACCGTGGGCGAGAGCGCGTAGAGCCCGCGGCGGAGTGAGACGATCCAGCCGTTTCGCCGCAGGTGGTAGAGAGACTCCCAGAGATAGGCGTCCTTGAGCCCGACCCGGGGCGCCAGCTCCCGGGCCCGATCCGTCGAGAAGATCCGGTCCCCCTCGGCGGCGAGGAGTCGGACCAGCTCAATCCCGACCTCGGACTTCTTCAAATTCTCTACGGCGTTCATTGGACTCACTCCAAGCTTCGCATGGCTAGATCTATTAGCCACTCGACCAGCTATGATACGGCAAACCTTGGAGGATGTCAAATGTTCGCCAGACTAAATCTAGATCTATCGGAGGGGCGTCACGTCCTCGATCCCGAGCATCCGCGCCTACTCCTCCGGGCTCGCGTTCTGGAACCGTGCCAGCTCTTCGTCCGACATGTTGTGGATGCGCATCATGTGTGCCAGCTCGCCGTACAAGACGGTCTGCGGCACCGCGCCCTCCGCCCGCAGGATTACTTCGCGCGCCGCGTCCAGCTCGACGCGAAGGAGTCGGGGATCAACCTTTGCGTGCCGTAGTGCGCCAGTCAGCAACGCGTGGATCAGCTGGTTCGCATGAGGCGCCATCTTGCTCCAGTCGAGATCCTCCGCCACCGCCGCGCGAGCGCCGGCCTCCGCGAGTCCCTCGCGCACGCGAGAGACGAACGCCGCCATGTGCGGTTCCCGGAGCATCCTGCTGACGTATGCCCGGGAGGCGTAGCCGGCGTGTTCAGCGGCCTGGGTCACGTTCCCGTAAATGGCGTAGTGAAGCGCCGCGCGCAGCTGCCGCTCGGTGAGCATCTGATCCGTCGATGCGCCGTCAGACGGCCTGTTCATGTGAGCCTTTCGCAGCACGAGTAGGTGTGCGGTACAGCACACTCCCCCGCCCCTCCCCGACGCCGTGATAGCAAACGTCCAGGGATTCGAAGGTGTGTGTACGTTTTCTGGGTACGTTGAGATGCGGAAACGGTGCGAACGGCCCGAAGACCGTTCGCACCCGTGGTGAGAAAACCCGCGAGATTACGCCATTTCTGCCAAAAAGGAAAACGTACAGCTCGCTTGCAAAGCAGGCGCTCTCCCAGCTGAGCTATGGCCCCGTAAGTTGTTGCTCTACCGTTTAGTTACACCGACGCACATCGATTGTTCATCGTCCAAACTGTGCCAAAAAGACTTGTTGGACTCCTGCCCGTCACGCCCGGCTCGACGAGGACGTTTGCTCGGCTTCCACGTACGGTCCTTCCCAGCCGGTCTTCCGCAGGAGTTCTCGTTCATCGGGATCGCGGCGCGGGCGGGTCATCCGGTCGGGTCGGAGCGCTGGCGGTAGCGGCGGATCCGTTCGATCCGGACCGCCCACTGCGTGCTCGGGTCGGGGCGCTTTTCGTTCGCCATTAGATCGTCTCTGCTCCCTAGCCTCACTGGACCGCATCGCGCCCCCTGGTGCGCTGAACCGCCGCATTCTCTGGCACGCGTGTGAAGATCGTCAACGAGCGCGAGGCAGACGCTCGTGGGTAACAGGTGTACGGGATCGTGCCAGTCCCCAAGATAATAAGGCGGGCCCCCGCTTGCTGGGTGGCTCGGCGCCCGGCTTGTCCAGAATCCGCAGGGTTTTTTCGGAACGTGGCGGATCGCGCCCTATAGCCAGCGGGACGTCCTGAAGGACTGACACTGCGAGGCAGGTGTGTCGCGAGCGAGCTCAACTCCTGCGCCGACGTCGCCCCGTCAACTCGTCCATCAGCTTCCGTGGCGAGATGACTCGTACGTTGTGGGAGTCGCGAATGACTTTGAAATCCTTGGCGTTTCCGGTGACCAGAGCATCCGCCGCGCCAGCCGCGGCAACCTCCAGGAACGGAAGATCGTCTTCAGCGTGGAGCGAGACTGATAGCGGCGAGGCCGATACAGCCTCGCCGGTACGCTCGAGCTGACCAAGCATCTCGGCGACGTCTGCGACGTTCAGAGCGAACTTCGCACGCCCAAGGACTTCACGGTACTCTGCCAGGATCCGGTCGTCGTAAAGAAGCTGCAGATCTCCCTTTACCGCCAGATCCGCGATCCTCCCCGGCGGTCCGTGCGGAGAGAGTATGCCCGAAACCACAACGTTCGTGTCGAGGACGATTCTCAACCCCGGCGTCTCCGGGCACGTCGTGCCGCACGCACCTCCTTCTCGACCTCCTCCTCAGTCAGCCTGTCCAGCCCTTGCTCCGCCGCTCGCTTACGCAGCCGCGAGAGCGCCTGCTCCGCTCGCACTCGGCTCACCAGCCGAACCGTTTCCTCGACGTTCTCGCCGTCGATTCCAATGACGAGCGCGAAAGGCTTTCCGCTCGAGGTCAACACCACGTCCTGGCCATCGACGAGGTCTTGGAACGCTCCTGGACGATTGCGCAGTTCACGAGTGGCCATGTATCTCATCGCCGCCTCCCTCCGCGCGGAAGTACGCCGTCTGGGCGGCACCGACGGCGACTGCACGGTCATAGAACCAGCGTTCGCCTACCCTGGGTTCGAGTACCAGACTGGGCCGCACGAACGGCGCGGAGGGCCTCCGGCCCGACCGGCCGTTCTGTACGCCTCTCTCCCTAGGGCATTGTCGATTTCAAGGAAGCTTGTACTTTGGTGGGCGCAGGGGGTTGGCACATGTCACTCTCACTTCGTTCCGGGGGACCCATGGCAGCCAAAAAGAAGGGCAAGAAGACGGCGAAGCGGAAGGCCACGAAAGCCAAGGCCACGAAGCGGAAGGTGACCAAGAAGGCGGCTCCCAAGAAGAAGGCGGCTCCGAAGAAGGCGGCAAGGGCGAAGACCAAACGCACACCCAGCGCGGCGTTCATGAAGGCCATGCAGCCGGACGCCGCTCTCTCCGCTGTGATCGGCGGCAGTCCGATGCCGCGTACCGAAGTCACCAAGAAGCTCTGGGCGTACATCAAGCGCAATGGCCTGCAGGACAGCGTCAACCGGCGCATGATCAACGCCGACGATCGGCTGCGGCCGGTCTTCGGTGGGAGATCGCAGGTCAGCATGTTCGAGATGACCAAGCTCGTGAACGGGCATCTGTCGTAGAGGACGTTACGCAAGCTGGTCGCGGAGCGGGCGTCGAGCCCGCCCGCTGAGTGCTCGTGACCGGAACTACGGGGCGCGCGCACCGGCACTCTCGGTGTGACCCCGTAGTTCTGGTCACGAGCACCAAGGTAGTTCCGTGAAAATCGTGACCTGGAATGTCAACGGGATCCGTGCCCGCGCGGCGCAGCTCTGCGAGTTCCTGGAGCGCGATCGGCCGGATGTGGTGTGTCTGCAAGAGCTCAAGGCCGAGGCCGCGCAGATCCCCGAGCCATGCAAGCTCGCGGATTATCACGTGTACTGGCACTGCCTCAAGGCTTATTCGGGGGTCTCGCTCCACATCCGCAAGGAGCTGACCCCCGTCGATCCGGTCTTCAGTCATCCGCCGTTCGATGTCGAATCACGCATGGTTCAGCTGGAGCATGGCAATCTGGTCATCGCTTCGGTCTACGTCCCGAACGGTGGGAAGGACTATCCCGCGAAGCTCCAGTTTCTGACCCGCCTGGCGGAGTGGGCTCGACAGCTGTGCGCGGACCGGCGTGACGTGGTCTTGTGCGGGGACCTGAACGTCGCGCGCACCGAGATGGACGTACACCCCAAGGAGCGGAAGCCGAACGCGGTCGGCCAGCGGCCCGAGGAGCGGGCGCTCTTCGAGACATTGCTCGGCCAGCACCTGGTGGACCTCGGCCGGGCGTTCGACCCGGACAATCCCCATCTCTTTACCTGGTGGGCACCGTGGCGGAATCTGCGTGCCCGCAACATCGGCTGGCGGTTGGACTATATTCTCGTATCGGAGGCGGTTGCGGCGCGCGCCGAAAGCTGCATCGTACTCAAGGACGTCGGTACGAGTGATCATGCACCCGTTGCGATGACGATGGCGTAAGTCGCAAGCGGATGCGTCGGCGCGGCGTCGCCCCGACGCTCCTTGGCACAGTCCCCTCTTGAACCGGGTCGGTCCGATGCGGACACTGTTCGTCCTTCTGATTCCGGCGCTCTTCCTCCCCGTGCGCGTGGACGCCCTTACTGCGCGTCCGCGGCAGGCCACGAACGGGTCCGCTCAGACAGTGCAACGCCGTGGAGAGGACGGACGCCTCGAGGTATGGGCGGCGACCACACAGGATCCGGTGCGGGTGGACGGCCGGCTCGACGACCCTATCTGGAGGCAGGCGGAGCCTGCGGGCGGGTTTGTCCAGGCCGAGCCGCTGGAAGGCCAGCCGGCCAGCGAGCAGACCGCGGTCTGGGTGGCCTTCGACCAGGACCACCTCTACATAGCCGCCTTCTGCTACGACCGCCAACCGG
>JACQVC010000233.1 GCA_016209995.1 Gemmatimonadota bacterium | reverse complement strand
TCGAGCTCGCGATGGCCTGCGCCGACTTCCAGCGCCTGCTCGGAGCGACGGTCGCGGACGTGGCCGAGACCGGGCACGCGATGCGTCCCAGGACGGATAGGAGCGGCCCCATGGATGAACGACTCATTTATTGTCCACGGTGTAACCGGCAGGTGCGGATCGTGCTCACCTCCCCGATACGCGACGGCCAGGCCACCTTGCCCGATCCGCCGGACGTGCTCTGCATGGATTTCCAGTCGCAGTGCACGGGGTCCAGCTGCCCGGTGACCGGCGTCAGCGGCATTGTCATGGGTGTCCGCCTCGCCCGCAGCGATCTGACGCCTCCTGACCGCTGGTCGACGGTGCGGGCAACGTGCCAGGGGTGTCAACGTTCGGTGGACCTGGAAGTCCTCGACGGCCGCCGTGCGTACTGTCCTGACTGCGGCACCACGAACGACTGGGCGCTGCTTGAAGGCGATGCGGACTGGGGGGCGGACGGGAAAGCTGAGCAGGCCCGGCAGTGAGGGTGTTGTTCATCCTGCACGATTCGCGCGCTCACTGTACCACCGACTCACCCACCACGCGCCACTCGATGCAGGTCGCGGACAGCGGGGCACTCATCACGTGCTCGTCGTCCTTCCAGATGTCGACCGCGCTCACCACGCGGTGGACCACAACCGTGACGTTGTGAAAACGCCAGACGTGGGGACCGACGAAGATGGTGATCCGCTCGGCCACGTTCGACTTGGCCAGCTTCGTGTCTTCCATCACTTCACACCCTCGTCGACCTTCGCCTACGCTCGACGGTAGCGCATGGCCTCGAGCACGCGGGCTCGCGCGAGGTCGACCGCCGCTTGTCGTGGGAGCACGCGCTCTTTCGCTGCCCGTTCGAGGACCTCCGTCGTGTTGGTACGGATCTTCTCCTCGATCGTCGCGAACGCCTGCGCCTGCGTTCCCCCGTGATACTCGACGGCCGCGCAGATCACGCCCCCGGCGTTCGCAATGAAGTCGGGCACGTTGAGAATTCCGTGATGGTGCATCCACATCTCGGCCGCTTCGGTGGCCGGAATGTTGGCGCCTTGTAGCACGAGCTTCGCCCTGAGCCGACCGACGTTCGTCTCGCTCAGCACATCAGGTCTGGCCGCCGGAATCCAGATCTCGCAGTCCACGCCCACCAGATCATCCACGGCCAGGGCGTCGCCCCCCGTGTACGTAGCCACCGACTCGCCCCGCTGCTTGTGCTCGAGCAAGGCCGCGACATCGAGACCCGTCACGCAGCGAACGGCGCCCCGGCTGTCCGCCGCCGCGACCAGCCGCGCTCCCCGCTCGGCCAGAAAGCGCGTGGCGTGCCGGCCCACGGCGCCGAAGCCCTGCACGGCGACGCGCGCGCCGCGGAGTGAGAACCCGGCCAACGGGGCGGCGACTTCCGCCGCGACGGCCAGCCCGAAACCGGTCGCGCCGATCTCATCCAGCGGAATGCCGCCCAGCACGCGCGGGAGCCCGACCACGCGGCCGATCTCGTCCTTGATCCACGCCATGCAGGTTTCGTCCGTGCCCATGTCGGGCCCGGGGATGTAGTCGACCAGCTCTCGGATGGCCCGCGCGAACGCGCGAACCAGGATCTCCCGGCGCTCCCGACCGGACGCCGGATCGGCGATGATCCCGGCCTTGCCGCCGCCGTGGGGCAGGGCGGCGGCCGCATTCTTGAACGTCATCGCGCGCGCCAGGCGCGCCACTTCATGGACCGTCACGTCCTTGGCCATGCGGATGCCACCGATGCTCGGGCCGCACGCCACGTTGTCTACAACGGTAATCGCCTCCAGGCCGATTCCCGGCTCGCGCACCCACAGCACCTTTGCCGGACCCAGGTCATCCGCCCAGTCACCCATCATCTCGATCATGGTCAAGCCTTCTCTTCACGGCCCGCGAGAGTCGACACATCGCCGATCTGCTGGCCGCTCCAGTAGTTGCCAACCCCCAGACCTTGCCGCGCCTGCGCGAAGGTGCAAGATCCGAGCCTCCCGGCACGCATCGCTCAGCCTGGCAGGATTCTTGCCTTTTCCCATCCCGGAATCGCGGAGCGACGAGCGCAAATCGATGGGTGTTGTTGAGGAGTCGAAGCTTGGCGAGAGAAGTCATGGTGCACGTCTTCCTGGGCAAAGGCGGGGTGGGGAAAACCACCTGCGCGCTACGCAGCGTGGCCCGCCTGCTTCATCCGGCGCCGCAATCGGTGTGCTCATGAAAGCGTCATGGACGCCGCGCCCTGTGCAGGGCCTGCTCGCGCCGGATCTCGTGCTGCTGCACGCGCCGGCGCTCTATGACTTCCGCGACGTCGATACGCTGTTCGGTCCGGTGAGCGACGTGGTGCCTTCCTCGCCCATCTTCGAGATGTACCCGGTCGGCCTCACCAGTATCGGCGAACGTCTGGAGCGTGAGGGATTCAACGTCCGGCTGGTGAATCTGGCGTACCGGATGCTGCGGGACCGCGGCTACGACGTCGAGGCCCGCATCGCCCGCCTGAACCCGCTCCTCTTCGGCATCGACCTCCACTGGCTCGTGCACGCGCACGGCGCGCTCGCGGTGGCCACCCTCGTGAAGCGGTACCATCCACACACGCCCGTGATCATGGGAGGACTGTCCGCCTCGTACTTCCACCGTGAGCTGATCGGGTACCCGCAGGTGGACATGGTCATGCGCGGCGATTCGACCGAGGAGTCCATGGCTTTGCTCCTGCGCGTGCTGACGCGAGGAGGCTCGCTGGAGAACGTGCCCAACCTGACCTGGAAAGACGAGACCGGGCGCAGCGTCGAGAACCGGCGCAGCGCAGCGCCGACGGACATCAGCGAGATCTCGCTGCCTAGCTACCCGTACGTCATCCGCTCGGTGCTGCGTTACGGGAGCCTCGCGGACGTGACGCCCTACGCCGACTGGGATCGCTACCCGATGACGGGCCTGCTCACGTCACGTGGCTGCGCCCTCGACTGCGCCATCTGCGGGGGTGGGCGGTCCGCTTACCGCTGCACGAGCGAGCGCCTGCGCCCGGCGTTTCGCTCGCCGGAAGCGCTGGTCCGAGACCTGCGGACGATCCAGGCCTTCAGTCGCGGCCCGGTCATACTCCTGAACGATATCCGCATGGCCGGCGAGGCCCACACGCGGCGGTTCTTCGATCTGGTCAAAGCCGCGGGCATCCGGAACGAGCTGGTCTTCGAGCTCTTCTTTCCGGCGGATTCCGAGTTCTACGCAGCGGCCGCCAACTCGCTCTCGCGGTTCAGCCTCCAGATGTCATTGGAGTCTCACGACGAGGGGCTGCGCCGACGGTTCGGGAAATTCACGCGCAGCAACGCGGAGATCGAGCAGTCGATCGCGGACGCGCTGCGCGCGGGCGTCAACCGCGTCGATCTCTTCTTCATGGTCGGCATTCCCGGCCAGACCTATCAGAGCGCCGTGCAATGCGTGGACTACTGCCGCGGCCTGCTCGAGCGCTGCCACGGCGACCGGCGACTCCAGGTTTTCGTCGCACCGCTGACCCCGTTCCTGGATCCCGCCAGCCCGGCCTTCGAGCATCCGGAAGCGCACGGCTACCGGGTCCGCTGGCGCACGCTGGAAGAGCATCGCCAGGCGCTTACCGGACCTACGTGGAAGCACATGCTCAACTATGAGACGACCAGTATGGCCGCGGCCGAGATCGTGGAGGCCACCTACGAGTGCTACGACCGTCTGGCCGAACTGAAGCGTGATTTCGGGCGCATTGACGAGACGGCGTATCGGCAGGTGCTCGCGCGGACCGCCGAGGCCCGCGCCATCATCACGGCGATGGACGAGGCAGTGGCGCTGCCGGAAGGCAACGAGCGGAGGACGCGACTCGAAGCCGCCCGGCGGAGGATTCGCGTGCTGACTCAGCAGAAGTCTGCCGCTACCGAGGAGCTGAAATGGGCCATGCGTCACTCCTTCTCCGCGCCGTGGTCCACCGCCCAGCTCGGTCTGGAGCTGCTCGCCGCGGAGGTCAGTCGCCTTCTGTTCAGGAGAATCCCGCTGCTGTTCCGGGCGCTGGGCGCCGCCTCGGCGCTCGCGCGCACGCGCCAGAGGTTGCGTGCGCCCGCGCAGACACCCGCGTAGCCGGCTCAGTCGCTCGGCAGAAGCCTATCGTGCCGGCGACAGCCATGGCGCAGACCGTCGCTCTGAACCGGGGCGAGTGAACTGAATGAGTCGTCGTCTGCCAGCACGTCTTCCTTGTTCCCGGCAAGCCCCTTCCGTACCTTGATTTGTCCGCCACCATTTCCCCCGGCACAACACCAGGAGAGCTGAACATGTCTCCACGCTATCC
>JACQVC010000225.1 GCA_016209995.1 Gemmatimonadota bacterium | reverse complement strand
AGGATTTCGGCTTCGACTTCTCGCTGGTCTTCCCGCCCGAGCTGGACGCAGGAAATCTAACCGCGAAGTACGACGTGCTGATCTTCCCGGATGGAGCCATCCCCCAGCCGGGTGCCCGTGGCGTCGGGGGCAGCAACCTGGAGGCGCTGCGGCCGCGCATCCCTGCGGAGTACCGCGGCCGGCTGGGCGCAGTCACGACCGAGCGCACGATACCGGCTATCCTCGACTTCATCCGCAGCGGCGGCGCCGCCATCACGATCGGCAGGTCCACCAGCCTCGCCCTCCACGCCGGTCTGCCCGTGACGAGCTATCTGGTGGGGCCGGATGGCCAGGAGTATCCGGAGGAGGAGTATTTCATCCCCGGCTCTCTCCTGGAGGTCGACCTCGAGCACGTGAGCCCGACGCTGCACGGCATGGGCGAGACCGCGATCATGATGTACGACCAGAGCCCGGTCCTGCGCGTTCCGACCGGTGCACCCGGCCTCAAGGTGCTGGGCCGCTATGGGAGCAGCCCGCTGCGGAGCGGGTGGGCCTGGGGACAGGAGAAGCTGGTCGGAGGGGTGGCCCTGGCCGAGGCGACGCTCGGGCGGGGGAGGCTCTTCCTCTTCACGCCCGAGGTGACCTTCCGTGGTCAGCCCCACGGCACGTTCCCCCTGCTCTTCAACGCCCTGTACTACGGCGCAGCCGGCGCCACACCCGCATCGGAGGATCGCCAGATGCAGCGACGGTAGTCGCCTCACCGCGCCGCCTCCCGTGTCGGATCCGCTTGACTCCACTGTTCCGCGGCGCAAAGCTACTTGACCAACAGGTTGTCTCGCGCTCCGGACGGACGCCGCCCTATCGCGCAACGGAGTCCAGTGAGCGCTGACGGACCACGCTTCTCGCTGCTCGAGGAGGAATCCATGTCCCGCACGTCCGTGTCCCTAGTGCGCGGCGCATCGCTCGCTGGGCTCGCGCTCTCCCTCCTCGTCGCGGTGGCGTCGCCTCTGTCGGCGCAGGAGTGGGCCCCCCAGAACCGGCCGGACGTGTCGGGTCGCGAGGGCGCGGTTGTGGCGAGTCATCCGCTGGCGGCCGCGGCGGGCTACGAGGTCTTGCGGCGAGGGGGCAATGCGGTGGATGCGGCCGTCACCATGGCAGGCGTGCTGGCCGTAGTGCGGCCTCATATGAACGGCATGGGCGGCGACGCGTTCGCGCTCTTCTACGAAGCCTCGACCGGGCGGGTCCGGGCGCTCAACGCGAGCGGACGCGCGGGGCGAGTGGCCACGCCCGAGTTCTTCACGTCGCGCGGGATGACGTCGGTGCCGGGATCCGGGGCAGGGTCGATCACGGTGCCGGGGGCCGTTTCAGCCTGGGCCGCCGCCCTCGAGCGTTACGGTACGATCACGCTCGCGGAGGCGCTGGCGCCCGCGATCCGGCTGGCCGACGAAGGATGGGTCGTGACGTGGACACTGCAGCGCGATATCGGCTCGGCGGTGCAGCGCCTGAACGAGGGCGGAAAGGCCATCTTCGCGCCGGGTGGCTCGCTACCTCCGATCGGCGGCATACTGCGCAACCCGGCGCTCGCGAACACGCTGCGCGCGATCGCGCAGGGCGGCGCGGATGCGTTCTACCGCGGGAAGATCGGCGAGACGATCGCACGGTTCGTGGAAGCCGAGGGCGGCCACTTGCGGGTCGAGGATTTCCGCGCGCACGCGCCAGAGTGGGTCGAGCCGCTCTCGATCGAGCTGTCGGGCGGCCGGCGAGTGCACGCCATGCCGCCGAACAGCCAGGGCGTCGTGCAGCTTCAGTTGCTGGCGATGGCGGACGCCTCGAATCTGGGCGGGCTCGGGCACAACTCCGCTGAGTACCTGCACCGGCTGATCGAGCTGAAGCGGCTGGCCTACGCGGACCGGGACCGCTGGGTTGCGGATCCGCAGATGGCCGACGTGCCGGTGGCCCGGCTGCTCGACCGCGACTACCTGCGCGCGCGTGCCGGTCTCGTGAAACCGACTGCCGCCGAGACGGTAACGCACGGCTTCGGCGAGCCGCTGGCGACCGAGCAGGCCAGCGGCGATGGCGATACAGTATACTTGATGGCGGTAGACGCGGCGGGCAATGCGGTGAGCTGGATCCAGAGCTTGTTCGCGACGTTTGGCTCGCGGCTCGTCGAGCCGCAGACCGGCGTGGTGCTGCAGAACCGCGGCTCCGGCTTCACGCTCGACCAGCGCCATCCCAACGTGATCGCGCCGGGCAAGCGCCCCTTCCATACGCTCACGCCGATGATGGTGACGGACGCGGCCGGACTGCGCATGACGATCGGCACGCCGGGCGGCCACGGCCAGCCGCAGTCGCTGACGCAGGTCTACCACAACGTCTTCACGTTCGGGATGACGCCGCAACAGGCAGTCGAGGCGCCGCGCTTCGTGCACGAGGGCGGCAACGAGGTACAGATCGAGGACCGCGTGCGTGCCGACGTGCTCACGGCGCTGCGGGGGCGAGGTCACGAGATCGGGACGGTGTCCGGCTGGACCGCCACGTTCGGCGGCGTGCAAGTCATCCTGATCGATCCGCTGTCGCGCGCCCGGCGGACCGGCGCGGACCCGCGGCGCGAGGCATACGGGCTGGCGTTCTGAGGATGGGGAACGCTTACGAGGCGCGGCGAGCCGAAGTCCGTTCTCGGCGGCGTGGGCGTGTGCGCGCCTCGCCTACGGTCAGCTCGATCTCGCAGCCGAGCACCCCGAGCAACTCGAGCATCCGGTCCACCGACTTGCGGTAGTTCGTTTGGTCGAGGAGGCGGTAGAGTTGTGAAGGTGAGGTCTGCAGGCGCCGAATCACTTCGCGCCGACTCAGACCGCACCGTTCGATCCGTTTCTGCGCCTCCAGCGTAAGCCGGTAGAGCAGCAGATCCCGCAGGTAGGCCGGGTCGCCGTTGTAATCAAGGACGTCGTCGATGTGCACGGACCCCTCCGTGCCGTCTTGCAGCATGTAGGTGAAGCCCTCCCGCCCGAGCTCCGGGTCCACGTACAACTCGACAATCCGGTTGTCCGGCGTGGGCGCCGGCTCCGCCAGCGCGTACGGGAAATGCAGGATCCGACGGCCGGTACAGACCTCGAACACCCTGCGACGGTTATTGGCCCGAACTCTCGTGATCTTCATAGCCTACCTTCGACCTGCAGCTCGCGGATCAAGTCGCGAAGTCGAGCTGTGGCCTCTCCCGTCATGACTTTTCCGTTTTCCAGGTCCCATTTCAGAACCAACTTCCTGTCCCGATACACGTGCACGTGCCGCGGCGCATGGTCCCCCTTCCAGGTCCGGAATATATAGCCAGCGCGCCGGATCTTACCCAGGAAAACGCTACCTTGTAAGGTAATACTTGTCCAGACCGCTGTCCGGTCGAATCGCTCTGGATATCGCGGAGGGTGCGGCGAGAATGGGGGCGTAAGAATAGAGGGATGGGCACCCCGATGCTCCTGGCCTGGCCGGACTCTCAGCGCAAGCACGTGCAATACAACGATCCTCACGTTCTCCCCGGCGGGAGGGCCGCGCTGATCACGCTGGCCAAGGGTGTGTTCGCTTTCGAGAACCTGGAGCTGGGGATCGTCCGTATTCCGGACGGTGAGGTGGCCGAGCCGGGCATCGCCGGGAATAACCCACGGTACGTGCCGACCGGGCACATAGTGTTCGATCGGGACGGCGCATCCGTCTTCGCTGCGCCCTTCTCGCTCCGGCGTCTTCAGACGACTGGGGCCGCCGTGGCATGTCCAGTTTGCAGGCGAGTGAGGGGTCGCGGGGAGGGAGCGTAGATCTCGTCATCTCCGACAACGGCACAGTGGTCTACCGGGCGGGCGGCTCGCT
>JACQVC010000232.1 GCA_016209995.1 Gemmatimonadota bacterium | reverse complement strand
GTACGGCGAGGATATCGGGAAAGTGATCGCCGCGATCAAGAAAGGTGAGCACGTACACGTGCACAATCTCAAGACCAAGAGGTGGTGAAGATGGACTCTCGCAGATTCATGGGTTATCGGCGTGAGAACGGCCGGGTCGGGATCCGCAATCACGTGATCATCCTGCCGGTGGATGATATCTCGAACGCGGCGTGCGAAGCGGTGGCGAGCCACATCAGGGGCACGCTGGCCCTACCGCACGCATACGGGCGACTGCAGTTCGGCGCGGACCTCGAGCTGTTCTTCCGCACGATGATCGGCACCGGGTCCAATCCGAACGTCGCCGCGGTGGTGGTCATTGGCATCGAGCCCGGCTGGACCGACCGCATTGTCCAGGGCATCGCGAAGACGGGAAAACCCGTCAGCGGTTTTTCGATCGAGCGGTACGGTGATCTACAGACGGTCGCAGCGGCCTCGCGCAAGGCTCAGGAATACCTCCAGTGGGCCTCGGAGCTTCAGCGGGAGGAGTGCTCACTGAGCGAGCTGTACGTCTCGGTGAAATGCGGCGAGTCGGACACCACGACGGGCCTGGGCTCGTGTCCGACCGTGGGCAACGTGATCGACCGAATCATTCCGCTGGGCGCCACCGCGTCGTTCGGTGAGACCTCCGAGCTGACGGGTGGCGAGCACGTGGTGAAGGCCAAGGCCGCGACGCGCGAGGTCGGCGAGCAGTTCCTGAGGGTCTACAACGCGTACAACGAGTTCATTCTGCGGGAGAAGACCGACGATCTGTCCGAGTCGCAGCCCACGAAGGGCAACATCCGCGGCGGGTTGACGACGATCGAGGAGAAGGCGTTCGGCAACATCGAGAAGATCGGGAAGAAGACGAAATACGTCGGGGTTCTCGGGCCTGCGGAGGCACCGCCCGGAAAGGGGTTGTGGTACATGGACACGTCATCGGCGGCTGCCGAGGCCGTCACGCTCTGGGCGGCATCCGGGGCGGTGGTGCACCTCTTTCCGACCGGACAGGGCAACGTGATCGGCAACCCGATCCTGCCGGTCATCAAGCTGTCGGCCAACCCGATCACCTGCTCGACCATGAGCGAGCACATCGATCTGGACGTCTCCGCGATCCTGCGAGGCGAGATGACCTACGACGAGGCGGGGTCCAAGCTGCTGGAGGTAATCGCGCGCACCTGCAACGGCCGACTCACGTGCGCGGAGGCGCTCGGGCATCGCGAGTTCGTGCTGACGAAGCTGTATCGCAGCGCGTGAGCGGCGAGGGCCGGTTCACGCGGAAACCGTTACGGACTCCGGCCCCATGCGTCGCTTTGATCCGGAGGTAGTGAGGCGGCTGGTGCGCCAGATCGCCGAGGCCGCTGGTGTCCTCGCGGTCGACGCTCAGGTGCTGGCGGACTCTCTGGTCGATGCGGACCTGCACGGCGCATCCACGCACGGCGTCTCCCGCCTGAACATCTACGTTCGGCGCATTCAAGAAGGGGTGATCGATCCGCGCGCGAAGCTGCGCGTCGAGCACATCAAGCCGGCGGTCTTGCGCGCTGACGCCCGATCCGGGTTGGGTCAGGTTCAGGCAATGAAGGTGTTGCACCGCCTCTACCCGTTGGCGCGCGAGCTGGGCGCAGCGTCCGCGACCATTCGCAACTCGCAGCATTTCGGCGCCCTGGCGTACTACTGCAACCAGGCCGCTGCCCGCGACATGGTTCTGCTCGCTACCACGAACGCCGAGCCGGCCATGCCGCCGCACGGAGGATCCGAGGCGTTCTTCGGCACGAACCCGGTGGCGGCATCCTTCCCGACCGGCAAGGGTTATCCGATCCGCATCGATCTCGCGACATCCCTGGTGGCGCGCGGAAACATCATCGCGGCCGCCAAGAAGGGGGAATCGATTCCGCCGGGCTGGGCCATCGACGCGGCGGGTGAGCCGACTACCGACGCCGCGGCGGCCCTGGCGGGAGCCGTGCTTCCCATGGCCGGGCACAAGGGATACGCCCTGGCCCTGATGGTGGAAACGCTATCCGGCGTGCTCTCCGGGGCGGCCATCGGTCGATCGGTCGGCTCCATGTACAAGGATATGGATCGCAAGCAGAACGTCGGTCATTTCTTCTGCCTGCTGGACATCGCTGCTCACATGGAGGTGTCCCGGTTCAAGGAGCGGATCGACGCGATGATCGATGAGATCAAGCGGAGCCGTCGCCGGCCCGGGGTCGAGGAGATCCTGGTACCGGGCGAGCTCGAGCACCGGACGGCGATCAGAAATCGTCGGGAGGGGATTCCGATCGATGAGCCCACACTTGGCGAGCTTGAGACGCTGTGCGGGGAGTACGGGGTTAGCGGGTTAGCGGGTTAGCGGGGCAGCGGGGCAGACGAAATGAGCCCCGACCAAAGTGGGTCGGGGCTCATTTCGTTGCAGCGGAACTGGGATCGCTTAGGCGCGTATTCTTTGGTTGACGCTAGCGCGCGCCGAGGGTCAAGGCAGGCCCTCGCCCTGCTTCATCAGGTTCATGTGCTGCTCGGCCGCCGCGAGTCCACCCTCGCCCTCCTGCCAGCCGACCTGACCGTCGCTGTTGGCATCCAAGCCGGCGACGAGCTGCTCGGTGACGGTGACCAATTCCTTCAGGGCTGTCGCCGCGGCACCGGCTTCGGTGGCGGCCTGGATCTGCTTGACCAGCTCGATCGCCTTGTCCGCACGCGCCACGGTGTTGTTGGCCGAAGTGGCCACGTGGTTGGCGTGGGTCTTCACGTTCTGCGACGCACCCTCCGCGTTGCTGGCCAGCGTGATGTGCTGAGCAACGGCCTGCGCCGCCTTCTTGAGGCCGTAGCCAGCGCCCGGACCCTGCTCGATCTGACTCGGATCGAGGGCGTGGAGCACGTGCCCGGCATGCAGCTTCATGGCGTTGAGGTTCGCCGGGTCGCGGTTCGCGAGGCCCGCGTGTTGCGCGGCCGTGCGCGCCTCGGTCAGGGCGGTCGGGAGCAGGCCTTGCTGGTTGGGTGTGTCACGGAACGACGTGAGAACGTGCCCAATGTGGGTGTGGGCTGGATTGGCGGCCTGTTGGGCGCTTGCAGTACTGGCTGCAAACAACCCTCCAAGCGCGAGCGCGAACACAGTCGCGCCTGCGGTCATGCGCATGTTGAACCTCCTGATAGCAGGGAACAGTGGGATGAGCAAGAAACACATCCAGTAATCGTAATTGGTTGTGGAGTACGGCTAAGAAGTAGGAGCAAGGGGCCCGGGTGTCAAGCTTCTCGAAATGGGAGCAGTTAACAGTTCTCTGACAATCGCCTGCGGTTACGGGCGAACATCCCCCTCGGCGGCCCCGTGTGAGCTGATATAGTGGCCGACTCATCAGTGCTTACTGATTCGGAGCATCAGGGGAAAGGGAAGGACAGGAGCGGGATGCGAAGGTCCTCGATAATGGGCGGACCCCCATCGGGCGGTCCCTGCGAGTTGCTGATGATCGTTGCGATGACCGTGCCGGCCAGTCCCGCGCCTCCGGCGACCAGGAGGCCAGTGCGCACCGGATCGAAGCGTCGGCGCTCGAACTGAAGGATTTCGCCGGCCGGAATCCACAAGTCCTGCGCGATCGGCGCCAGGTGGAACCCCTCCTGACGCACGGCGATGGGTACGCGCAGCAACAGGCGATCGGCCTGTTGCTGAACCAAGGTACCGCTGAGGCCGGCCCCGAGGTCGAGTGGCAACCCGTCCCCCAAATTGGCCATACCCACGCGGGTCAGGTATACGCGCACGTTCTCGCCGGGAGGCACAACTTGCGGCTCCACAGGCACGTAGCTGAAACAGGCCGTCAGGAAGAGCAGCGCCGCGACGGTTGCTGCACGCTGAACAGCGTACCGATCCACGACTCTACCTCGGTCAGAACTCACTGGAGACCCCATAGAGGTGAAGATATTCAGGCGGCCGGAGAATTCCAGCCTCAGGCGGTCGGGGCCGTCCCAGCGTTCCCTAGCGGAGCCTGTCGGACAGGCTCCTAGTCCCCCGGCTCCAGGTCGACCCAGCTCACCATGGCTCGCAGCGGGGCCAAGCCGTCCTGGTGCCACCACGACGGCGGCCAGGCCACGCGTGCGAGCGACGTGACGCGAGTAACGCCGGCACGGCCGAGCTCTTCGGCGAACCCGGCGAGCCGCCCGCCGGCACCCGCGACCCCCACGGTCTGGAGGTACCGCCGGTAAGGGCGGATCAGGGGAACGACATCGGCGAGATCGGATACCGGCTTGACGCGCAGCACGCGGTTCAGGCACGAGGGCTCGAAGCTCGGGCTCTCGTCATAGATCACAGTCCAGCCGGCCTGTTCGCCCCGATACACGGTGACGCCCGCTCCGGCGGCCCGGCGCAGCTCGCCGGCGCCGCGGAGCTGGTGGATGGCCACCGCTTCCTCGGCGTCGAGCGAGGCCGCAGGCAGCTCTTCTTCGAGACGGCGGAGCGCATCAGCCAGCTGCTCAGCGAAGGCCTCCGGCGTCCGCTGGCCGCCGCGTTCGACGTAGTAGAGGTGCGGGGAAACGCAGCCCCTTTGCTCGAAGATCACGGCCGCGCGCGCGGCGGCCAGCGCGGTTTCGGCCGCGGTATCGCCCTGCAGTGATTCACGACCGATGACGCCGAAACTGACCCGGTGATGGTAGGGCAAAATACTTGCCTGCGGCGGCGCGATCCGGCGCAACGCCGTGATGGCTTCCTCGCCCCCGTAGATGATGGTGAGATCCGCCTCCTCCATGGCCGCGCGCTCCAGATCCTCCTGACCGCCGCGCCAGTAGATCACGGCGATGCACCGGGCCAGCCGCTCGTCGTGCTGAGCGAGCGCTCGGGCAAACAGAGTCGGGAGCGCGACGTCACCGGCGGCCGGCTTCACCACCACAGCCGATTTGACCAGCAGGGCACGCACCATCGACGTCAGCGTGACACCCGGTACGTTGCCGGCGCCGACGTGGAAGCTCAGCGCCGGACCGAAAGCCCGCACACGAGAGCCTGCGGGTCCGGGGCGGAAACCGTCGAGCACGCCGGGATCGTCAAACTCCGACGTGAGCAGCCGGCGCAACGGACCCTCGAGCCAGTCGCGCGCCATGCCGTCCAGAACCAGCTCGCTCATGGCAGCGGAGTATCCGGTCAGTCGCCCTGTGAGATCCAGTGCCATGGCCCGCACGGGATCGGCCGTGTCGAGGAAGCGGCACGCGGCGGCGCTGACGGCCGCGACGATCTCGTCGACGTTCCGATCCAGGAGGATCTCGGCTCTGGCTGCCCGGAGCGTGCGCGCGAGTGCTCGTAGCGCTTCCGTGGTGAGCACGGGAGCGCACAGCCGCAAGCCGCGAGGTCCCTCGAGCACCTGCGTCTCTTGGGGCGAGGATGTTTCTGGCGGCCAGTACCAGGCGTCGAAGGTAGCTCCCACACCACCCCGTTCCTCCATTCCTCTCACCCCTATCACCTCCCCTTCGCTGACCTTCGCTTCGCTACGGTTCACGTGCTTGCGGCCCCACGCGCGGCCAGCAGCTCATCCATGGCGATCGAGCAGCCGCGCGGCTCGGCTCCCTCGATCCGCCGGAGCAGCCGGAAGCCAGACTCTTCGAGGACGCCGAGATCCTCGGTGAGGATGGCACACACCGAGCCCAGGTTAGCGAGATCGAAATGCTGGAGGATCCCGACCTCACCGCGGGGGACGGGCTCGAGCGTCACGGGATCGAGGACGCGCGTACGGACCCACGGCGGTGGCACGTGGAGGCCCGTACCCCCCGCAACATTCGTTGCGTCGGGACCGCGGGGCCGCATACCCCCGAGGCGAGGGCTGGCGGCAGTGACCCGCCAGCGCAGCACGGGCTCGTAGAACTGGGAGAGCATCTCGGTCATGCCGTACTCGTTGACGATGTGGTCAGCGGGTATGCCGAGCCGGTCGCCGAGACTCTCGTAAAGCTCGTCGCGCTCCATGACTCTCGACCGCCCCTTGAATCCACCGGTCTCCATGATTCGCGAGCCGGCGGGCAGCCGGAAGCGGCGATCTTCAGCGGTCAGGCGGTCCAGCCAGTGCACGAACGAGAAGGCGGTGCCGAGCAGACAGACCGGCGAACCAGCGTTGCCGAGCTGATCGAGCTGTTTGTGCAGGTCGTCGTAACGGACGTGTCCGTCTGGCTCGACCACGAACGTACTGCCGGGAGTCCCGAACCGGTCCATGACGCAACCCAGCATGTAGGATAGGGACGAGCTGGGCGCAGCCAGCGGGCTCGGCAGCAGCGCCAGCATCGGCATGCCTTCACGATCGGGCAGAAGATGGGCGTGGAAGTTGGGAAGCAGCGATTCATCGTAGAGGGTGAGGTCGAGCACATAATGCCGACCGCGGCGCTCGGTTCCACGGGTCGTGCCACTCGTCTCGAAAACTGCCTGCGCTTCGCGCCGTGACCCGCACACGAGGGCGAGCTCCTTGAACGCCGAGGTCGGCACGGGAGGAATCTCGCTCCAGTGTCGAACGGTGTCAGGGGTGACACCGCGACCCTGACAGTAACGGGCGTATACCGAGTTATGTGCATACTGGTAAGCGAAGATGCGGACCGCCCACGCGCCAAAGGCATCATCATCCAGGGAGCTGTCGACGCCGCGCCGCAGCAAGCGAACGAGATCGTTCACCAGGTTGGAATCGAGCACAGATCCGTTCCTGTATGACGCTCATGAAGCCCGGGAGCGAACGATTGGTCTCCGATCCGTAAAACATAAGGGAAACGCCTGAACGTCGCCGCGCCAGACGCGCACGGCTTCACTCGCGGGTCCCGCCCCCCGCACTGGTCGAGCTTCCCGGTCACGGACTACATTGCGTGCCCGAGTCGGAATTCCGGCTGTCACGGAGGAAAACGATGAAAGCGCGTCCGAGTGTGCTCGCTCATCTCCGACTGTACGGTGGCGTGGCCGCTCTTCTGGCCACGGTCGCTCCGGTCGTGGCCCAGCAGCCTGCGTCGCTGCCCGCCGAGTGGCAACCGGCGGTCGAGCGGTTCAGGCGTCAGCTCGAGGCCGATGTCGGGGAGGACGCAGTCGGCGGCATCACGGCCGGCGTCGTGGTCGGTGATCGGGTGGTGTGGGCGCAAGGGTTCGGGTGGGCCGACCGGGACCGGCGAATCGCCGCCACGCCGGAGACCATCTACCGGCTGGGGTCCATCAGCAAGACGTTTACGGCGGTCGTGCTGATGCAGGCAGTGGAGAAGGGGATCGTGGGACTGGACGACCCGGTGCAGCGCCACCTTCCCGAGGCCACCAGGTTTGCCGACGCGAGGCCGGGCGCCACGCCGCCGACACTGCGCCAATTGGCTAGCCACACGGCGGGCCTGATCCGGGAGCCGGAGCTGCCTGGTGCAGCGGCGGGCCCGATCGCGCAGTGGGAGGACAAGGTGCTGGCCTCCATCCCGACCACACGTTTCGATACCGTTCCCGGTGCCCGCTACTCGTACTCGAACATCGGGTTCGGCGTGCTCGGGCTCGCCACCTCACGAGCCGCGCGCACGCCGTTCATGGAGCTGGTCGAGCGCGGCATCTTCCGGCCGCTCGGCATGAGCAGCACGACGTTCATCATCGACGACCGTCTGCGCCCGAACCTGGCGGTGGGCTACGAAAACGGACGCGACGGAGTCGATGCCGAGACGCCGGCACGCGAGCATGCTGGCCGGGGCTACAAGGTGCCGAACGGCGGGATCTACAGCACGGTCGGCGGCCTGGCGAAGTTCATCGGCGCGTTGAACGGCACGCTCGGCACCGTGATGCTCAGCGAGGCGAGCCGTCGCGAGATGCTGCGAGTCCAGACGCCCGATGGATCGAGCGGCAGCTACGGCCTGGGGCTCATGCTGGGGACGACCGAAGACGGCCGCCGCACCGCAGGACACAGCGGCTCCGTGGCGGGCTACACGGCCTACTTCGTGTTCGATCCCGATGCTCGCGTGGGCGTCGTGTTGCTGCGCAACTATGCGGGCGGCCGGACCAACCTGGGGCGATCGGCCAACGCGCTGCTCGCTGAGCTGGTCGGCAGGTGAGCGGGTGGTCCTCGTGATTCTAGCGCTGCGACGATCGGCGCACGCGGCCAGGCTCCAGTCCGCCGGCATACAGTAGCTTCTCGTCCAGTCGCTCGGACTCCTGGTCGGTGAACGCCAGCAGGGTCTGGAGGTGAGAGCGGGCTTCCTGATACACGTCGGCGGGGAAGTCGGAGCCTTCAGCGTGTCGGATCGCAGCGGCCAGGGAGTCGAGCTCGCGGCTGCTCTTCTCCAGCGCGCGGCGCAGTCGACTCAGCGCCTTCCTTGCCTCCCGTTCCGCTGGTCCCATGGCGTGCAAGATACGGGGGCTGAAAGCCGGGGCAATGGCGGGACGGGTCACTGCAGCCGATCGCGAGCGAGCCACCAAATGGAGTGACTCTCCCAGCGGTCGACTACGTTGTAGCATCGGTCCCGGGCGGCCCGCGCCGGCGTTATGTTGGCAGGGATGAAGCGCGCGTGCGTTGCTCCGTGGCTCTATCGTGGCGGGGCTTGGCCCGGCTCGGACAAGCGGCGCCGGCCAGGGGCCGGCACAGCAGCCGGCGTCCTCCTGCTGGCGCTTTTGGGCGCGAGCTGCGACCTGCCCTTCGATGTCCCGAAGTGGCCCACTCAGTGGGTGTTGACGATCGTTGCGGACACGCTTGGCACCGAGCGTTTCCTGCCCGACGGCGTCAAGGTGGGGGGTAGCGCGTTCGTTCTGGACCCCCGTCGCCTCGAGAACCATATCCGCATCGGCGAGGTGTGCGAGCTGTGCACGTGTTTTGCCGGAGCCGTTCCGGCGCTGAATCTCGATCCATTCGACTGGCCTGTGCCGCTGCCGCCGGGTGTGGTCAGCGCCAGCCTGACGGGAGGCTCGGCTCACGTCACGGTCCGAAACGAGATGGCGTTCGATCTCCTGAACAACGGGCAAGGCGAAACCGGGTGGCTGGGCGTCCAGCTCGTCGACCCCATTGCAGGACAGGTCGTGCGCTCGCTGACGTACGACGGTCCCTTCCCGCCGGGTGACTCGGTGATGCTCGATTTCGATCTGCGCGGGATCGAGCTACACCGCTCGATGGCCGCACGTATCCTGGGGTTCACTCCCGGAACCGTATGCGATGTGCGCCTCGATCCGGAGTCGGGAATCCGTGCGAACGTCGAGCTCCAAGATGTGCGCGCCAGCGCGATTCACGTGGTGGTCGCGGACGCAGCGTTCGCGCTCAGGCCACGTTCCGTTGAGCTTCCCCAGGCGCTCTCGCAACGGCTGCGCGCCGAGGAAGGGCGAGCCGTGCTCGAGGTCGAGATCGAGAACACGGTAGCCGTTGCGTTGGATCTCACGCTTTCCGCCGCCGCACGTTCCGACTCGCTGTTCACGCACGGCGCCGCCCTCTTCACACCCGTGCTCGTACCGGCGGGCTCGCCCGCCGTACCCGGGCGCGTCCACAAGATCTACGTGCTGGATCTGGGCGCGCTCCATCGTGCCGAACGAATCTACGTCTCCGCGCTCAGCCGAGTCGTGGGCGACCGTCGAGTCCGAATCGGTGGCGGAGAGCGTGTGCTCTATCGGGCGACGCTCGACGCGGAG
>JACQVC010000229.1 GCA_016209995.1 Gemmatimonadota bacterium | reverse complement strand
GCTCAACCGGCCCCACCCCTTCACGTGCTCGACCCCGTTCTTCATGAACAGGAACCCGACGCCGCGCTCGCCCTGCTGCGCGACCTTCTTGCTGCGCTTGCCCGCAGCCGCCAGGTCGAGCCGCACCTCGCCTACCTGGATGCCGAACTCGCCCAGCTCGCCGATCCGACGCGCAAAGTTCGCGCTCTCGAGCAGCGCCTTCGTCGGAATGCAGCCGACGTTGTTGCAGACGCCACCCAGTTTGTCCGCCTCGATGCAAGCCACCTTCATGCCCAGCTGCGCCGCCCGGATCGCGGCCACATAACCGCCCGGACCACTGCCAATGACGATCACGTCGAATACGTCGGTGCCTTTTGCCTTGCCGGCCACGATGGAGCCTCCGTGGAAGAGTGCGGAAACCAGTGATCAGAGATGCTAGACTTGCCGCTCCGTGACCGCAAACCGCTTGCGGCGGGCAGCGCAACGGGCGTTCCAGCGGGCGAGGCGACGGTGGAGCACGCGGGCCACGGGGACCAGTGCGAACGCGGCTGCGGCCCCGAGAATCACGTCCGTCGCGTAGTGGAAGCCACCGTACACGGCCCCAACGCCGAGTGCCACGGTCAGCAAGGCCAGAACCGGAGCCAGACGAGGCAGCCAGCGAAACCCCACCAGCGTCTGCATGAGCGCGACCGCGACGTGCGAGCTGGGGAACGCGGCTCCACGAGAGGATCCGGCTTCGAGAATGCGCAGTGTGAGCGCCCGCACCGGACCGTCCGGTACACCGGGCGGAGCCGTCCACAAGTGAAAGGGACCCTGGACCGGGAACACGATGAACACCAGGTAGCACGCGTAAAACGTAAGCATCTCGTAGAAGAGCGCGCGTGCATAGGCGTGCCGGCGCCCCTGCGCGTAGAGCACGAGCGGAGGCACGTAGATCAGGAGATAGTACGAAAGGTATCCGGCATGCAGGATTTCGCTCAGCGCCGGCCAGGGCAGCGCGCCGGCGAGCCGCTGTGCCGGCTGCGTGCGGAAGACCGTCTGCTCGAGCGCAACGATGGCCGCATCGTAATACCCCGACGCGAGCGACTGATTGAGCAGCGGCAGCTCGGTGTACAGGTAGGGCACGATGAGCAGCGGATACCAGCTTCGCACCACGCGCAGGACCTTCGCGAAGGTCGAGCCCACGGGCTTCGTCGGTACGCGCCCGACCGCCCAAATCGCCGCGATCAACCCGAGGTGCGTCAGCAATAGCAGCGGCCAGCGCGCGGGGCGGTGGGGGCCTGCCAAAGCAGCGAGCGAAAGCGCCAGGTAGGCGATGGTTAGCAGATCGACGGCGCGCACGACGGCTCTGACGAGTGCATGGTGAAGAGGGTAGCAGGGCTCACTACAGCGGGCGCTCGTAGATTCGGTAGGTCTTGCGAACCCGGAAGCCCATTTTCTCCAGCGCTCGCCGCATCTCCCAGTTGTCCTCGAGTACCCAGGACGCTTCGCCGCTCACATACCCCTTCGCCGTGCCCACGACCCAGGTGCGCAGGTACAGAGCCGCGTCGATCCCGAGTCGCCGGTAGCCGGGCTTCAAGCCGAGGGTGATGATGCGCACACTACGGATGCGACGTGATTCCCAGAGGAGGCGGAACAGGCCTAAGGGGAAGAGCCGTCCATTGATGTGCTTCAACGCCTGGTTGAGATCGGGAAGCGTCAGCGAGAAGCCCACGACCTCACCGGCCACTTCAGCCAATAGAGTCAGGTCGGGGTCCACGACCGGCTTGAACTGCTTGGCCATGTAATCGAACTCGGCGTCCGTCATGGGCACGAAGCCCCAGTTCTGCGCCCAGGCCGAGTTGTAGACCTCCTTGATCGCCGCTACTTCAGCGGCGAAGCGCTTCATGTCGAGACCACGGATGCGAACGCCTAGCCGGCCCTGCAGCCGCTCCACCCCGCGCACGAGTCGCTCGGGCGGCTCCGGATCGTCGCGCCAGTACGCGAGCAGGTCGCGCTCCTTGCGAAAACCGCTCGCCTCCAGGAGGTCGGCGTAATACCGGGGGTTGTGCGTCATCATGATGGCCGGAGGCGTTGCGAACCCGTCGACCAGCAGCCCGCACTCCTCGTTGGTCGAGAAGTTCATGGGGCCACGGGCGCGCTCCATGCCCCGGCGAGCCAGCCAGTCGCAGGCCGACCGCAACAGCGCCCCTGCCACCTCGAGATCGCGCTCGGACTCGAAGAACCCGAAGAAGCCGGTGCGCTCCTGGTGGAACTCGTTGTGTCGGTGATTCACGACGGCCGCGACGCGACCGGCGGTCCGACCGTCCCGCTCGGCCAGAAAGTAAGCCACCTCGGCGTGCTGATGGAAAGGATGCTTGCGCCGGTCCAGCAGCTCCTTCACGTCACGGCGCAGCGGCGGAACCCAGCAGGGATCGGAGGCGTTGATGTGCCAGGCCACGTCGAGGAAGCGCGTGAGCTTTTCCCCCGCGGCCAGCTCGCGCACCCGGACGGGCAATGCTGTCACCCCGTGGTCGCTCCTAGCGCCGAAGGCACCACTGGTCCTGAAGGGTTACAGCGGGTGGCGCGAAGAGCGTCAGATGATCCCTTGCTGGCGGCCTATGCGCGTGAACGCGTCGAGCACCTGGTCGAGCTGCTCACGCTTATGCGTGGCCATGACCGATGTGCGGAGCCGCAGGCTGTTCTCCGGAACGGCGGGCGGCATGACGGGATTCGTGAAGACGCCCGCGTCGAACAGGCCGCGCCAGAAGGTGAACGTGCGCACCATGTCGCCGGTGGCCACCGGGATGATCGGGGTCTCGGAGAGCCCCGTGTCGTAGCCGAGCGAGCGCAGTCCGTTCCTGAGATAGTTGGCGTTGTCCCAAAGGTGCAGGCGGCGTTCCGGCTCCCGCTCGATGATGTCCAGGCACGCCAGCACGGTCGCGATCGCGGACGGCGGCATGCTCGCGCTGAAGATGAGCGAGCGGGCGTGGTGCTTGAGGTAGTGGATGACAGCCTCGGGACCGCCCACGGCGCCGCCGATCGAGGCGAACGACTTGGAGAATGTGATCATCAGCAGGTCCACGCGATCCTCGAGCCCGAAGTGCTGGGCCGTGCCGCCGCCTCTCTCTCCCAGTACGCCCACGGCATGCGCATCATCCACGAGCACGCCGGCCCCGTACTCCGCGGCCAAGTTCACGACGGAGGGGAGATCCACGATGTCTCCCTCCATCGAGAACACGCCATCGGTCACGATCAGAATGCCGCCCGCATTGCGGTGGTTCTGGAGGGCGAGGCGGAGGCCATCCATGTCGAGGTGGTGGTACCGCGCCAGCTCACCGAACGCCAGGCGCGACCCGTCGACAATGGAAGCATGGCAGAGCCGGTCCTGCAGGACCACGTCGTCGCGGCCCACCAGCGTCGAGATGACGCCCAGATTCGTTTGATATCCCGTGCTGAAGACCAGGGCGGCTTCCTGGCCCAGGAAGGTCGCCAGCCGATGCTCCAGTTGCTCGTGCAGGTCCAGCGTCCCGTTCAGGAAACGGCTGCCCGTGCAACCCGTGCCGTAGCGCTCGAACGCCGCGGTCGCGCGCTCGATTACGTAGGGATGGTGGGTGAGCCCGAGATAGTTGTTGGAGCCCACCATGATCTTGCGCTCGCCGCGAATCTCGACCTCGGTGTCCGAAGAACGCTCGATGGTCTGGAAAAACGGATAGATCCCCGCATCCATGACCTCACGAGCCGCGGTGAAGCGCCTGCACTTCTCGAAAATATCAACGGCCCGTTGTACCGTTTCCTGTGTCCCCGCCATCAGAGCCATCCTTGCTGTCGATACCAGTGAGCCGTATCCGCGATCCCGCGCTCGAGCGGCGTCGCGCTCCCCGGCGGAAGCAGCTCGTCTGTGCCCGGCAACTCGTGCAGCCAGCCCGGCGCCAACATCTCGCGGGCCTTGTCGCGACTGAAGGCCACGGCTCGGCCGAACAACCCTGCTACCGATTCCGTGACCGCCGCAGCGCCCAGCAGCACGGGCTGCGGTACCGCTATGTACAGAGGCCGCCGATGGAGAACGCGCGCGATCGTTTCGATCAGCGCCCGAAAGCTGTGCTCTACCGGCTCGGCCACCGCCCACGTTCCCGGCGCCGCCGTCGCGCTGCGCGCGAGAGCCCGGGCCAGATCCGGGGCGAAGATCACGTGCAGGCGCCGGGTCGGGCCTGCCGGGTACGGCGCAATCCCGCGAGCGACGAGCCGGAAGTACGTCAACAGGTCCCGGTCACGCGGACCGTATACCACGGGCGCCCGTACCACCACCACCTCCACACCCGACTCCTCGAGCGTCCGAGCGATTCGTTCGCCTTCTAACTTGCTGCGCCCATACGCCGAAAACGGCGCGGGCGGGTCGGACACGCTGCGGGCCCGGCCATTCAGGACCGGTCCACCCGCGGCATAGGAACTGAGGTAGACGAAGCGCCGCGGCGGCGGCTGCGCTCGCGAGCACGCCTCCACGATTCTCCTCGTCCCATCCGCATTCACCCGCCAATACGTGTTGGCGTCTCGCGCCTTCGTCGCCGCCGCAAGGTGAAATACCGTGTCCACCCCGCGAACGGCGCGCGCAATTGCCTCGCCACCGCTGTCATCGCCCAGGTCCCCCTCGGCTCGCTCCACAGCGAAACGATCCAACAGGGACGTCTCGCTGGTCCGCCGAACCAGGGCGCAAATTCGCCACCCCTCGGCCGTAAGGCGCTCCGTGAGATGACTGCCCACGAAACCCGTCGCACCGGTCACCAGCGCCTGGCGGTCCATGAGACACACAGAAAGTGCATGGAGTTAGGAAAATACGCAACGACCCGGCAACGATCCGGCCGGCTCCGG
>JACQVC010000228.1 GCA_016209995.1 Gemmatimonadota bacterium | reverse complement strand
TCCATATTCAGCTCGACCAGACGCTCGAACTTCAGGGCGGCCCAGGCCTCCTCGAGGCTCGTGGCCGTCACCGGGCTCAGCGCCTTACCGGTGAAGTAGCTGCCGAATTTCCCCGTGCCGAGGTCTGCCGTGGTCGTGCGCACCTGGTTGATGAGGGCCATGGCTTCCGGCCACTTCCCCTCCTTGAGCAGCGCCTCGGCCCGGACGAGCGGCATCTCCCGCCCCGTGACCAGGTTGACCGGAATCACGTACTGCGCGGTCGCGACCGGGTTGTACCGCGTGAGCTCGTCCGCGTGCCTCGGCGCGTAGAACTTGAGTGGATAGTAGAACGGGAGGATCCGGCCCCATGTGGGGCGCGCCACCGCCGCCTTCACCTTCGGATCATTGCCCCAGGCGACCCTGGGATCGCCGGTGGCGGGGAAGTAGTCCTCGTACGGCGTGTCCCAGAACGTGATGGACCGGAAGGTCCAGCCCATGGCTTGGGGGATGTCGTATATCGTGTTGTTGCTGTACGGCACCTTGAGCGCGAAGCTGGCGGGGACCTGGCTCGCGTCTGCCGCGGCCTGCGCCCAGTTGCCCAGGTACATATGAGCGGAGGCCCGGGCCCCGATGGCCGCGAGCCGCGTCTGGTTGTCGCCCGCCGCAGCCGCGATCCGCTCTGCCTGCGTAAAGTGCTCGACCGCCCGCTTGAAGTGATTCATGTACGGCTCGGTGCCCCCGCCATCGAAGACGGCGGTGCAGACGTTTTCGCCCAGAACCCGGTTCGCCAGGCCGGCCCACAGGTAGAATTGGCCTAGAGCCTTGTACGAGTCGGCCGCCGCCCCCATCGCTTGCCGGGTGCGCTCGGCCATGTGCTCGGCGATCCAGCGCCCGTCGTGAGTGTTGTTCCACCCACCACCCGCGGTCCATTCATCGCTCAGCAGCCCCAGCTCGATCTGAAAAGGGATCCCGCTGCTGAACGTGTGAGCGCCCGCGTGCAAGTCCCGAGACAGCGCGCCCCCGTAGTAGGCGAAATTGCCCAAGCCCTGCATGAGGCCGCGCATCGACCCCACCACCACCGCGGTGTGGGCCGCCGGGTTGTCCAGGTCGGCGTCGTGGATGGGGCCGGGGTTCGTCACCGCGAAGTCACAGCTCGCGAGCGCGAGCAAACCCAGCGCCAGCGCTCCGCTGCCCATTAGCATACTCCTCATATCGCTAACTCTCCTCTCGGCTTCTGAGACGTCAGACGACAGAGGTCAGACGTCAGACCGCCCCCCGATCCCCGGGGTGGGCTGCTGCGTACTGACGTCTGTCGTCTGACGTCTCATCTCAGAACACCGCACGCAGCGAGACCGTGAAGTGGGAGGCTGGCGGGAACGTCTCCCCCATTCTCTTGGTCAAGGAGTACGTCCCTGTACCCTGTCCGAACCCCTCGATCGCCTCCGGATGTCCGGTCATGAGATCCTTGTTGCGCCAGAGCCAGACGTTGCGCCCGGAGATGGTCAGGTCAGCGCGCCGCGCCCAGCTTGTGAGCGACGGCAAGAGGCTCGAGATCGGCACGCTCAGCGTGAGCTCCCGCAGCTCGAAGTAGTCGCCCGGAGCCAGGTGCATGCGGGTGGTCTGCGAGCCGAAGCAGTGGGCGCGCTCCCACGCGTACAGCTTGTCGCGCGGGCCCGTCGGCTGGAGGTTTTCCTTCCCAGGGGGCCCGAGCACCCAGTTGGGGTCGATCTTGCGGTACGCGTCGAAGCACTTGGGGTGCGGGATGGCCCGGGTCAGCGGCATCGACTCCTGGAAGTTGTAGACCCAGAACCCCCCTTGAAACTCGCCCCGTCCCGAGACCAGAATCCCGCCCGGCAGCCTGAGCGTGCTGTTCACGTTGACGATACGGGTCGGGTACGACGGCCCAAGCTTGTCGTACTCGGTCCACATCGGGTCCGCGATTTCCCAGGCGTTCTCCAGCTTCATCCCCTGGATCACCGGCGCCGGCTGGCCTTCAATGACCCAGCCGAAGTTGCCGACGTCGAACGAAGGCGCCCCGCCCAGCGAGACGACCTTGCTCTGGTTGGTCGTGAGGCCGACGCCCAGCTCCCAGCCGAAGGAGGGCAGGTCGAGAGGTTTCCCGTTCAGCGTCAGCTCGGTGCCCGAGTTCCGGATCTCACCCACGTTCTCGAGCTGAGCGCTCCAGCCTCCCTCTGTAACCGACTTCCCCACCCGGAAGAGGGCGTCGCTCGTCGTCTTCGAGTAGTGGGTGAAGTCTGCGGCAAGGCGACCGCGCAGGAAGGAGGCGTCGAAGCCCAGCTCGAGCTCGCGGGTCCGCTCCGGCGCGAGCTCCGGGTTGCCCCGGTTGCCGGGCACGAACGCGGCGACGTCGGGGCTGAACGTTGCCGGCGTCCAGGTGCGCACCGCGTCGAACGCCCCGGGCGCCCGACCCGCAAATCCGTATGCCGCCCGCAGCTTCATCTCACCCAGACGCTCCGGCCAGAACCGCTCATCCGAGATCACGTACGACAGGCTGGCCTTCGGATACGGCTGGAGCCCCAGGTCCTGGCCGAACGCGCTGTTGCCGTCCACCCGCAGCCCCAGCGTCAGGAAGTAGCGGTCCGAGAGCGCGAGCATGTCCTGGAGGAAGAAGCCCCCGGTGATCACCCGAAGCTTGTCTTGATACCCCTCCCGCCGGGCCGAGCTGCTGACCGTGTAGTCCCCGGGTCCGGGGAAGTCGTTGCCTAGCGCCCAGATCGTCTCGTCCTTCTGCTCCACCCCCTGGAAGCCCCACGAGAACGTGTTCTCGAGGTCCCCCGTCACACCGAAGCCCAGGTTGGCCACGTAGTCCACGCTGAGGAGCGTGGTCTGGCTCGAGGTCCGCTGGATGGTCCCCAGATGGCCGGGGAGTCCGACCGCCGCGAGCCAGCCGAACGGCCAGATCATCCGCCCCTCGAACTGGGACAGGTCATAGCCGAGCGTGAACCGGTGGCTAAAGCGCGAGCTCGGCGTGTAGTTGGCCGTAAAACCCGTAATGAAGCGGTTGATCTCGGCCCCGCCCTCGAAGCCGAGCAGGTGTCGCAGCGTTTCGGGGGCCCGGCTGCCCATGTAGCTGCGGTCCCCACGGATGGCCGTCATTACGATCGACTGGACCGAGTTGCCCAGACGAGTGTTTCGGTAATCCCGCCTGGTGAGGCTATTGTTGAACTGGACCTGGAGGTCCTCGCGGATCCGGACCTGGAGGTTCCCCCGCACCGACGTCTGCTTCTCGAAGTCCGTCTGCACGGCGCCAGCGTTGTCCTCCCAGCGGCCGGACACGAAATAGCCGAGCCGGTCCGACGTGCCTCCACGCACGCTCACCTGGTAGGCCTGCTGATGACCCTTCTGCAGGACAGGGTCCGTGAACATGTAGGGGACCTCGTCCGTCCCCCAGGGGCGGAAGTAGGTGAAGCCTTGTTGTGACTCCACCGTGAACTCCGGAGCGCCCTCGGCACCCCGCTTCGTGAAGATCTGGATCACGCCCGCTGCGGCTTCCGTTCCATAGAGGGTCGTCGCCGCCGGGCCCTTCACGATCTCGATGCGGTCGATGTCCTCCGGGTTGATGTCCGAAAGCGGGCTCGCGTTATCCGCGCCGGCGCCCAGGCTCGACCTCCCCTCGGACGGATACCGCTCGTTCCTCACTCGTACGCCGTCGATGTAGATGAGCGGCTGGTTGCTCATCGTCATGCTCACGTTGCCCCGGAGCCGGATGTCAACGCCGCCGGCCGAGCTCCCCCCCTGCTGGCTGATCACCGCGCCCGTGAGCCGGCCCTGGAGCAGCGAGCCCAGGTCCTGCACCGGCTCCGCCACCTGAGTCATCCGGACCTGGGCGATCACGTTCCCCACCTCGCGGCGCCGGGCCTGGCCCGCCGTGCCGGTGACCACGATCTCGTCCAGGGCCAGGGCTGCCTCCGTTAGCTCGAAGTTGACCTCCGTGCTCTGACCGGCGGTCACCGTGACCTGCCTTAGCTCCATCCGGTACCCGATTCGCTCGACCCGCACCTCGTGGGTGCCGGCCGGAACATTGACCAGCAGGTACCGGCCGTTCGCCTGGCTCAGGGTGCCGATCTGCAACGTGGGGATGTACATCTGCACCGCATTGATGGGCCCCAGGTTCTGCGCATCACGGATGACGCCGGTGACGGTCCCCGTCCCGGGCTGCTGGGACCAGCCGGCGCTCGCCCAGCCCGCCAACAGAACTGCGCTGAGCCCGGGCAGGCCTCGTGAGAACAAAGTTCGTACGCTCATCGTGGCTCCTTTCCCGCGAAGACGGACAACGGCGAAGCAGCTCCTGCGGTGCGCTCCTGCAAGATTCCTGGCATTCTCATCTCGAAGAAGCCGGAAGCGAGGCTTCATAGAATAGAAGATCTTAAAGTCAAGTTAGTTCCGGGCTCGCCAGTGTCAAGGGAGCTTCTGCGCTGCCCGCACGACCCCCGCACCCAAGGGCAGCGCGGCGGCGAGCTACGCCGATCGCAACCCAAGACGACTTCTCATGGCCAAACTCCCCCGGGTCCATGGGTGCAGAAGCGTCCTTCCCCGGCGGCCGGCAGTGGCCTCAGATTGTTCTGACTGAAGGCCGGCGGTCACACGTCTGCTTCGCATGCTTCTCCGCGATCGGCCACCGTCACGGAGGGCGAGGAGGTCGAACGGCCCGACTGCTTCCCGTGGTTCTGCTGCTACCGCTGCTGCTGTGCGTCAGCCGCGGTGCCGGCGCCACTCCGCCGGCCCCGTTCTCGGGGTCCGTCCTGCGTGCGCCCCAATCGCCACGAGACGGTCCCCTGCCGGCGCTGCGCGCGCACCGGATCGCGGATCCAGCCGGCGCGAGCATCAGGCTGGACGGTCTGCTCGCGGAGCCGGTCTGGTCAGCCGCTCCCGCTGCGTCCGAGTTCCGGCAGCAGGAGCCCGACGAAGGTGAGCCGGCCACGGAGGAGACCGAGGTGCGCATCGTCCTGGACGGCCGGACGCTCTACATCGGCATCCTGGCTCGGGACCGCGAGCCTGACGGCATCGTTAGTCGGACGCTCCAGCGGGACCGACTGATGGAAATGAGCTTCGATCAGAAGCCGCGCTTCACGGGCGATGACGCCGTGGCCGTTCTGTTGGATCCCTTTCACGACCATCGCAATGCCATGGTCTTTGCGACGAACCCGAACGGCGCGGAGTTCGAGGCACTCATTACGGACGAGGGCCGCGAGTTCAACGTAGACTGGCGCGCGGTGTGGGAAGTAGCCGCTCAACGCGTGCCGGAGGGTTGGTCCGCGGAGTTCGCCATTCCGCTGCGCACGCTGCGGTACCCGGCGGAGGCGGGTGACGCGCCCTGGGGGCTCAACATCTATCGAGTGATCCGCCGCAAGAATGAGGAAGTGCTCTGGAGCGCGTGGTCCCGCGACAACGAAGGTTTCACGAGAGTGAGCCGCGCTGGTCATCTCGAGGGAATGCTGGACCTTCCGCGGACTGCGGTCAACGTCGAGGTGAAGCCGTTCGCGCTGTCGGGCGGAACGCGTGAGTACTCGCGCACGGGTGAGCCGGTGGTGACCGACGGGCGTCTGGACGCCGGTTTGGATGCCAAGTACGAAGTGAGCCCGGGCCTGGTCCTGGAC
>JACQVC010000227.1 GCA_016209995.1 Gemmatimonadota bacterium | reverse complement strand
TGTACAGGTCGATCACGCGGCGGAGACTCGCATGGTCGACGCTTCCGTCGGCGTGGAACGGTGTGGGAAGCACGGAGATCACTCCTCTGAGTGGCACCATGGGCTACTCCTCGATAATCGGGTTCACGGCGGATCGGCGCCTGCCGTCGTGGTCTCCTCCGTCAACTGGCTCTCAAGAGTAGCGAGTGGGACTACGCCAGACCATTTGCGAGCCCACGGCTCGCGTGGCAGCTTGTCTCGAGCTCTTGGATAGCGGCCTCGCCGCTCTCATGCCGGCAGAGGACCCCATGGACCGACGCACTTTCCACCACACGTTGCTGGTCGCCATCGCGGGGGGCCCATTCGTGCCCGAGCGCTCGGGGGCCGTGTTGCGGAGACTGCAGCAGCCACGAGTGAACGGCGACCGACTCGCCGCGAGCATCGCTCGCCTGGCCCAGATCGGGCGCACGTCCGAGGGCGCTACGAGCCGGGTCGCGTACAGCGAGGCCGACCGCGAGGGGCGTGAGTACGTGATCGGTCTGATGCGGGCCGCGCGGCTCACCGTGTCGATCGACGCGGCCGGAAATATTCTCGGCCGCCGTAACGGCAACACCGCATCTCTGCCGCCGCTCATGATGGGATCGCATATCGACACGGTGCCGGGCGGCGGGAACTACGACGGTGTCGTCGGCTCGTTGGGCGCCATCGAGGTCGCGCACACGCTCGCCGAGGTGGGCATCGCGCTGCGTCACCCGCTCGAGGTCATCATCTTCCAGAACGAGGAGAATGGGAAGGTCGGCAGCCGCGCGGTACGGGGCGAGGATCCGGCATCGTATCTGGATCTGCTGACCCACAGCGGCAGAACCGTGCGAGAAGGGATCCGCTCCATCGGCGGCAACCCTGAGCGCCTCGGCGACGCGAAGCGCGCGGCGGGCTCGATCGCGGCGTTCCTCGAGCTGCACATCGAGCAGGGTGGCCCGCTGGATCCGGGCGGCATCGACATCGGCGTCGTGGAGGGCATCGTCGGGATCCGGCGCTTCGAGGTCACGGTGGATGGCTTCGCCAACCACGCGGGCACCACGCCGATGGATCAGCGCCGGGATGCAATGCTGGCGGCGGCGCGTTTCGTGGACGCGGTCAACCGCGTGGCCAGGAGCACGCCGGGCCGCCACGTCGCCACGGTCGGCCAGATCCGGGCGGAGCCCGGCGCGGTGAACGTGATCGCCGGACGAGTCGTGCTGACGCTGGAGATACGGGATCTCGAGCTGGCGACCATCGATCGCCTGTTCGAGCGCGTGCGCGCGGAGGCGACAGCGATCGGCGAGGCGACGGGCACGCGCTTCGCGCTGGAGCCGTATTACCTCAGCATGCCTGCCCGCTGCGACCAGGAGATCCGCGCCATCATCGAGCGTTCTGCTCGCGCCCTCGGGCTCAGCACCGCCAGCGTGCCGAGCGGCGCCGGCCATGACGCGCAGGAGATCGCCCAGCTCGCACCCATCGGGATGATCTTCGTCCCGAGCGTCGGCGCGAGCAGCCACTCCCCGGAGGAGTTCTCGACGCCCGCCGCGATCGCGGCCGGCGCGGACGTGCTGTTGCGCACGTTGTTGGCGCTGGACGCGAGATAGACCACCTACGCCGCCGCCGAAAGAACCGCCGCCGGAGGGTTGCTCCCCCCGACGGCGTTTCGACACCAAGGTCCGGCAGCTCCGCCTCAGCCGCCGCGGCAGCCCCGCGCAGGACTCTTCAGCGCCTGATACTGCGTCAGTCCGGCGTTCACCTTGAACTCGATGATTATCCTTCCGATCTCGGGTGTCGATTTCGTCGGGTCGCCGCTCACGCCGGCTTCGGGATCGCCGCCGCCGGGCAGCATCCGGTCGTAGCGAATACCCTTGGGGAAGACGTACATGATCTGTGACGTGCCGATGATGCGGGCGTGGTTGCCGATCGTTTCCGCGTCGTACCCGTACTCCGTCAGCAGCCCCGCGGTCAGGTGCTCCCGGCCTCGCTCGTAGTAGTCCGTGAGGGCGTCCTCCGTGTGCGTGCTGTGGTCGTGCAGGTACGATCAGGGCAGGGCTCCCCAGCAGTAGGCCACGCCCTCGCTCGTCAGGGCGCGGGCGTAGCTGTTCCTGCCGGACAGGTCGGCGTAGCGCGGGTCGCTGGCGATCGGGACCCGGGTCAACCGGGGAGTCGTCGTGCTGTCACCGGTCTGCCCGAAGTCGTTGTTGCCCCAGCAATACACCTTCCCTGCGAGCGTCAAGCCGCAGGCATGAAACGCTCCGGGCCCCACGGTTCGCAGGGTCAGCCCGATGGCGGCTGGCACGGGGCTCGGACAGTAGGGACGGGGGAGTTCCGGCCGGCTGGCGGGATGCAGAGCGCACGCGGTTCGCTGGAGGCTGTACACCAGAAAGACGCCCCAATCAGTGCCCGCGATCGGAGGGGACGGGACGCTCTATATTGCGTTCGGGAATCGTGGGCACGGAAAGCACGCTATCGTGGGCGAAGACGTTGTCGTTCGGGTACGTATGCGGAAGGTGCCCCCAGCAGTCCGCTACGCCATCGACTCGGAGGGCGCAGGCGTAGGTCGCACCGCCGGACAGGTCGGCGTAGCGCAGGTCGCTGGCGACCGGGACCGGGGTCAACCGGTCCGTTGTCGTGCCGTCACCGACCTGGCCGGCGGAGTTCCTGCCCCAGCAATACACCTTTCCTTCGAGCGCCAAGCCACAGGCATGCCACGCTCCGGGCCCCAGGGTTCGCGGGGTCAGACCGAGGGCGGCGGGCACAGGGCTCGTGCAGTACCGACGAATCACCTCCGGAGGCCGGCTGGAGACGGTCAGCTCGCAGGCGCCGTCCACCACCTCCTTCCCATTGCCGAAGTTTCAGGAGGTTGCCCCCCCAGCAGTACGCGCCGCCCGCAGCGGTCAAGCCGCACGAATACCCACCGCCGAGCGACAGGCTCACGAGCTCTGGGCCTCCCGCCACCCTTCCCGGCACCGGCCGGTCTGTCGTGGTTCCATCGCCGAGCTGTCCGACGTGGTTCCCTCCCCAACAATAGGCCGCAGCGTCTGTGGTGAGCCCGCGGGTGTGTCGGCAGCCGGCTACGAGGGTGCTGAAGGTGAGATCACCTGTAACCGCCACCGGGGTGGAGCGGTTGGTTGTGGAACCGTCACCCAGTTGGCCGTAGTCGTTTCGCCCCCAGCAGTAGGCCTTCCCTTCCGCAGGGTTTACCCGTAGATGTACTTCGTAGAGCAGCAGCTGGTGTTCCGTTCCGGAAGTACGGTGATCTCTCCGGGACGGGGCACCAGGCCCGCCGGACGTCTGCGAACCCCCCGGCCGCGTCCAGGCGAGTCTCGCGATCGCTACTTCAAGAGGAGGGACCGAAATGGACGCGACCGGCGACGTCAGCCGTGCCCTGTCCCCCCGGTCCGCCGTTCTTGCGGCTCGATGGCGCGGAAGCCTGCCAACCCTCCTCTGCGGGCTCTGCCTCGGGCTCATGATCAACTCCTGCAAGAACGCTGAGATCGTCGAGCCGACGACCGCCTCCGACTCGACTCGGGTCTCTGTGGCCTCCATCGAGATGTTGCCTGCCGAGCGATCGCTCAGCTTCATCGGGATGACCTA
>JACQVC010000242.1 GCA_016209995.1 Gemmatimonadota bacterium | reverse complement strand
GCCATCTTCACCGACCGGGAGTTCATGGATGCTTACAGCCGCGTCGGCGGGGTTGACGGGCGCTTCCGCATCGGCCTCACCGACGACGTCGAGTTCCGGCTCGCCCAGTCCTCGACGCGCACCGAGGCCGGCCAGACGCTGTCGGGGCCGGTGCTCGACGTAGGCTACAGCCACAACGGCCGGAACCTGGAGTTCGACGTGCAGCACGCGAGCGTCGATCCCGATTTCCGCACCGCAACCGGCTTCGTGCGGCGCACCGACACGCGCAGGACACGGGGCAGCGTCCAGTACCGGTGGTGGCCCGAGGGCCGGGTGGTCAACTGGGGGCCCGGCATCGACTACTCGCGCAACTACGATTTTGCAGGCGTCCTGCAGGACGAAACCATCCAGGCCGGCGTGAACGTGCAATTCGCCCGCAACATCCGGTTCAACGTCGAAGGGAGCCGGGAGCTCGAGCGCTTCCGCGGAATCGACTTCTGGAAATGGAGGCGCCAGGTGTTCGGCCAGGTAGGCACGAGCCGCCGGTTCTCGGTGGGCGGCGGCTTCAACTGGGGCGATCAGGTCCGGTTCACCGACACGCCCTTCCTCGGCCGGTCCCTGGGCGGACGGATGTTCGTGACGGTGCTGCCGTTCTCGCGCCTCCAGTCGAGCATCAACGTGAACTTCAGCCGCCTGACCGATCCGCGCACCGACACGCGGGTGTTCGACGTGAAGATCTTCCGCGCGCTCACGACCTATCAGTTCACCGAGCGGCTGCTCTTCCGCAATATTCTCGAATACAACACGTTCGACGGCACGCTCGACTCGAACCTGCTCTTCACCTATCGCGTGAACGCGGGCACGGTATTTTTCGCGGGCTACGACGATCACTATCAGCAGGGAAACCGGCTCGATGCCGCGCTGTTCCCGACGAGCGAGTTCCGGCAGACGAATCGGGCCATCTTCACGAAGCTCTCGTACCTGTTTCGCTATTGACGGATCACCCCGGGGAGCCCGCGACCTCACGCGGGCGGCGAACGGCGCGGGGGCGGGGCGTGCGGAGAGCGACGGAGGGCGCCGGGCCCCCACGGGCGAAACCGCTTGGCGGGGTGCGGGGTCCCCGCCATCCAAACGAAGAGCCGCTTGGTGGGGGGCAGGGGCCCCACGAGTCAATCGAGGAGGCATCACATGCGCCGCATCGGGACAACGACACGGCTGGCGCTGGTCGGCGCGACCACGACCGCTCTCGGGCTTGGCCTCGCCGCCCGCACGCCGGTTCAGGCCCAGGCCAGCGCTCTGCAGGGTTGGCTGCGCGTGGATACTGTCCAGGTCAGGCCCGAGAAGTGGGTGCAATTCCGGGAAATCGAGCGGGACGAAGTTCCCCCGGTGCTCCAGAAGGCGGGCATCGCGTCACGCGCCGCGTGGCGGACGGCGGAGTTCGGGAACACCTATGAAGTGATGCTGGTCACGCCGATCCGCGACTTCGCGTTCTTCGACGCGGGCGATATGTTCGGCCGCGTGCTCGATCCGCGCAAGGCGGAGCGCCTTCGCGAAAAGCTGCGCGAGTGCATCATGAGCCGGCAGACGACGGCCATCCGCCAGCGGACCGACCTGAGTGTTGGAGAGGCGCTGCGTCCGTTCGCGCTCGTGACGACGATGGCCGTCGCCCCGGGCCGCGGGCCCAAGTTCGAGGCGTTCCTGCGCCGGACGCTCCCGACGATGGCCAAGAGCGGCGTCGTGGTCGGCGTCTACCAGCGCGTGCTCGGGGCGCCGGCGGCCTGGCAGATCGTGGAGAATCTCGACAGCCTGAGCGAACTCGCCTTTCCGGGCGCCCTCGAACGGACGTTCGGCCAGGACGAGGCCAATCGGCTGACCGCCGGTGTTGCGGGCGTCATCTCGTCGGTCGAGCGCAGGGCGTACCGGTTCGATCCCGAGCTGAGCTTTTCCTTCCCCGTCGCGGAGCCGTCCCGGTAACGAAAAGGAGGTCAGCGCGGAGCGCGCTTCGCGCTCCACGCGCGGCTGGCCGATCCATCAGTGACCGTGCCGCTCATCGTGTCGCCGCTGATGCGCCCGGTGTACGCGGCCCCGACCGCGGCAAAGCTGATGTCCCGGCCGCGCAGCCGTCCGTCGACAATGGGTGTCGCCACCCCCTCCGCCGTGAGCGTGCCCGACACCATCTGAAAGCTCTGCGTGAGCGCCAGATCGCCATCCTCCAGCCGCCACACCCCCTCCACCTTGGCCGGCACAATCCACAGGAGCGCCGTACACCAGCTCTCGCAGTTGTCCTCCGATCGCTCGGTCGCGTCGGGCAGCCAGTCGCCGATGCCGAACGTGTTGCCCACGATGCGGGTCCCCGGCTGGAGATCGAGAAACTTGGGCGTGAGCCGTCGCAGGTTGTCGGGCAGCAGAAACAGCGCCAGCACCGTCGCCTTCGAGAAGTCGGCCTCGAACATGTCGCCCTGCACGAACGTGGCGCGGTCGCCGACCCCGGCTTCCGCCGCGTTCCGCCGCGACAGCTCCACCATGTCGGGGTTGTACTCGACGCCGAGTGCACGGGCACCGCGTTTGGCCGCGGCGACGACGTTGCGCCCGTCGCCCGAGCCGAGATCCACGACGAAGTCCTGCGGCGTGACTTCGGCCATGTCGAGCATCTTCTCCACCAGGGACGGGGGCGTGGGCACCCAGACCACGTCCTTCCCCTCCTGCCCCACCACCGGCGTGAACGGCTCCTGTCCCTGCGCCGCCAGAACCGCCGCCAGCACACTCCAGACCACCAACACCAGTCCGCCTGCGTGACGCGTCACTTTCATGGTCGCTCCTCGATGACCGGATTCTACAGTACCTCCGGGCCGGTTCTTTCGGGCGCGGCGAGCGCGGCGTACACGCGCTCGGCGCGGCGCACGAGGCCGGCCTGACAGGCCGCCGCGTCCGGGCCGGTGGCAAACACGGTACAAATCGGCCGGCCGGCGGCAATCCGTTGGCCCGGGCGCGGCACGTCGCGGACGCTCCCATCGTCGAGCCACCCGCACGTGTTGCCCATGGTCACGTCCCGCCGGGCGAACACCACGGCCTTGCCGACGGCGCCGGCGCGCCGGCGCGCCGCGGCAAGGTCGAAGGCCGGCAAGGTGCCGTCGGCGCAGGCAGCCGCGTGCGCGGCGAACACCGAAAGCCCGTAGGCGCGCTCGACGAGCTCCATCGACGCCGACCAGCGCGGGTTCACCTCGATGGGGTGCATCACGCCGGCGCGGGCCACGAAATCGACGCCGTTGACGCCGACCAGCCCGAACGCGTCGGCAAGGGCCGTGGCCATGGCACCTGCCGCGTTCACCAGCGCCTCGTCGTCGGGCACCGGCGCGTGGCCGGCCGGGGCCAGAATGTTGCCGCAGTACCGGAAACCCTCCGCACCGAAAGCCCGGTCGCCGACCAGGATGCGGAAGACGCCGAGGAGCTCCGCGCGGCCTCCGGCGGCGACAAATGCCGCCGAACCGGGCGTCCCTTCAACGACCTCCTGCAGATAACAGCCTGGCGGCACCACCGTGCCCGGACGCCAGGGCCGGACGGCGTGGCCGCCGCCAGACCGGAGCGGCTTAATCAGCCAGCTCCGGGCGCTTCGGGAGGGGTCAGCCCCCCCGGGGGAGGCTGACCCCTCCGCCGCGAGGGCGGGCGCGGCGATGCCGCGCTGCTCGAGCGCCCGCTTGAGGCGGCGCGGATCGCGGACGCGCCGGAGCACGGCCGGCGAATTCCCCCAGAGCGTTCGTCCCTCGGCCAGTGTCTTCACCGCGTCCGGATGGTTCTCGAAGTTGGCCAGGTACATGACCGCGTCGCATGCCACGCCGCGTGCCGCGCGCGCCGCGGCCCTGGCCGTGAATGGCCGCACGGGCGCAAGGCAGCGCACCGCCGCGTGTTGATCGAGGTCGCTGAAGGCGTCGACCGCTGTCACGTCGAACCCGGCGCGCGCCGCCGATTCGGCGGCGGCTCGGGCCGACAAGCCGGCAACGAGCAGGCGCATCTCAGGTGATTCCCAGGCGCGCCCGCGCCGCAGCCGGCGAAATGACGTGCAGATGGTCGAGGATGGTCCCGCGCGCGTCGCGCAGCCCCATCACCTCGACCAGCGTGGCGGCGCGCCCGCCCGCCAGGCCGTCGGCCACGAGGGCCGCGCCCTGGGCCGCCTGCCCGGCCACAGTCGCAAAACCCGTCAGGACCTGAATCGAGAGGTCGTGACCGGACCGCGCGAGCCGGCGCGCGAGTTCGTCGCGCACCGCGGCCAGGCGCCCGAGCCTGCCCGACAGAATGACCTCGCGCGCAGACGGCGCCGACACGGCGAGCGCCGCCACCGCTTTCACGGCACCTTCCAGGTACGCCTCCCAAGCCAGCCGCCCGCGCGGCGTTGTCGGTGCCGCAAGCGTCTCGGCCGGTGCGCCGGGCGCATCGGCCACAGCGGCGGCGCCGCCCCCGAACAGCAGCCCCTTCGAAATAGACCCGGCCAGAAACGCGACCTCGCCATCGAGCGCGCCAGCCGCCTGCGCGCCGAGCGGACCCGACGAGCCACCGGCGCCGTCCACGATGCGCCCCTCCTCGACGGCGAGCACCGCCGTGAACGCCCCGCCCAGCTCGAGCAGGATGAGCGAAACCTCGCGTTCGCGGCAGCCCCTGCGTTCCGCCTGGTCGCGTACTGCCAGCACGGCCGCACACACCTTGTCGGCCGTTCCCATGTCCACGCGGTTTACCTTGCGACAGGCCGGCACCGACGGCAGATGGATCACGCCCGGAGTGAGCACGACCGGGGCCAGGCACGCGGGGCTTGCCAGCGCGCGCATGAGCGAGCGGAGTCCTGCGATACCGCCGCCTTCACCCTCGACGGCCAGGTACGCCAGTCGGAGATCGTGTTCCGTGAGGTCGCGCGCCGAGGTGAGCGGCAAGCCGTAGCCGGAGGGTCCGGCCACGAGGTCGAGCGGCGCGGCCGCGTTGATGAGATCGGTGAGGACCGACGGGTGGGCCAGCGCCTCGGACGTCGCCAGCGACCGGTCCAGGAACACACGCCCCTCGTCGAGCCCGCAGACGTCCACGCTGACGGTGCCGGGATCGATTCCGATGACGCGAGGCACGCCGAGCTCCTCCTCGCTCCTCCCTAGCCTGTCCCAGCCCGTCCAACCGCCGCGATCGTCTCGGCGTCGAGCACGAGATCGTTCCGCTCGAACAGGCGCGCGATGCACGCCTTGTGAATCTTCATCTTCAGGCCCCCGACGCCCAGCGCACCGAAGGCGGCGATGCCATCGCGGTCCGCCCCATTGTCGGTCACCTCAACCCCTTCGATGCCGAGGGGGGGAACCGCGTTGACGTCGGCGACGGCGCGCAGGCCGGCGCGTGTGGCCCAGGCTTCGTGCGGGACCAGACAGACGCCGGCGGCGCCGGCGCTCAGCAGGATGTCGGCGCCCTCGAGGGCCGTCGCGGCGTGCGAGGTGTCGGCCACGACGAGGGCACGCACCGCGCCGCCGAAGCGCTGCCGGATCCGCCCGGCCGCGGCGGTACCCGGTTCCTGGCGGCGCGACGTGATGACCACGTCGGCGCCCGCCGCGGCGAGCAGCCCTGCCGCCCGCACGCCCACCGGCCCGGTCCCTGCGATGACGACGGCGCGCCGGCCCGTGAGGTCGCCGGCCGCCTGCTGCAGCCGCGCGACGGCGGCGACGGCCGTGGTGTTCGAGCCGTTGGAGTCGAGCATCACCGATACGCGCAGCGGGCCGAAGAACGCCTTCTGCACCGCCGCCAGCAACCGCTCGCCGGCGGCCATGTCGGTGCCGCCGATGAAGACGGCCGTGTGATGCAGATCCTTGGGTCCGCGCGTGAAGATCGCGCCGTGCACGAGCTCGCGCACGGCGTCCACGGTCACGCCGCCGTAGCTCATGACCTCGTCGGCGCCGCCGTCAAGGGCAACCACGCGGTCGAACACGCTGGGGTGCGGCGACGTGTCGAGTTGCAGGAGCAGGTTGCGCACGGGAACGACCCGACCGCGCCGGTGACTGGCCGGCGCCCGGTGGTGCAGTCAAGGCTCAGGACGCAACGCGGCCTCCGCGCCACGCCCACGCCCTGAGCCCGAGCCTGCCGAAGTCTGCCCGCTTACTTGGGGCTGAACGGGTGCTTGGCGGTCTTGGCGCCGGCAATCACTTCGTTCACGCTCGGCTTCTGGGCGAGCGCGCGCTGGATCGACTCTTTGGTCGCCTGGTAATTGTAGTCGTAGATCTTCTTGTCGTCGGTCGCCTCCCAGTGGATGAAGACCCCGACCATGATGCAGTAGTCGTCGGCCTTGTCCTTCGGGATGACGCCGCTCT
>JACQVC010000029.1 GCA_016209995.1 Gemmatimonadota bacterium | reverse complement strand
CGCAGAATCCGCGCCAGCGTCTGGGCCAGCAGCGTCTTGCCCACGCCGGTCGGTCCGATGAGCAGGATGTTCGCTTTGTCGATCTCGACTTCGTCGAGCACACCCTGATTGTTGACCCGCTTGTAGTGATTGTAGACGGCTACGGAAAGCGTCTTCTTGGCGTGCTCCTGCCCGATCACGTATTGGTCGAGGATGGACTTTATCTCGGGAGGGGTCGGGCTCGGCACCATCGCCTCGGCCGCTTCGCGCTCCTCCTCTTCGGCGAGAATCTCGTTACAGAGCGCGATGCACTCGTTGCAGATGTAGACCGACGGCCCGGAGATGAATTTCTTGACGCTGTCCTTCGACTTGCCGCAGAAGCTGCAGCGGAGATGTTTGTCGCTGGTTGGCATCGTGTAATTCCCGTTACGACGGTCTCGATCTGCGACGGCCTGCGCAGGGCGCCGTCAGGACTTCGGCCCCTTGCGGCCGTCCCCCTTGCTCGCCGACAGCACGTTGTCGATGAGCCCGTACTCCTTCGCCTCCTCCGGACTCATGAAGCGGTCGCGATCCACATCCTCGGCGATCTTCGCGACGCTCTGCCCCGTGTGCTGAGCCAGTAGCGCGTTCAGGCGCTCCCGCGCGTAGAGGATCTCCTTCGCCTGGATCTCGATGTCCGCGGCGGTCCCCGAGCTCGTGCCGGCCGGCTGGTGAATCATGATGCGCGAGTTGGGCAGCGCGTTCCTCTTGCCGGCCGAACCGGCTGCCAGCAGGAAGGCCCCCATGGAAGCGGCCAGCCCGACGCAGAACGTCGCGATCGGCGCCTTCACGAACTGCATCGTATCGTAGATCGCGAGACCGGAGTACACGCTCCCGCCCGGACAGTTGATGTACAGGTAGACGTCTTTCTCCGGATCCTCGGCGTCCAGGAAGAGAAGCTGCGCGATGATGATGTTCGCGACGTTGTCATCGATCGACGTTCCCAGGAAGATAATACGATCCATGAGGAGCCGACTGAAAATGTCGTAGCTGCGCTCCCCACGGCTGGTGCGCTCGATTACGTACGGTGGGTAGATCGCCATCGGGTTTCTGTTCAAGGGACGGTCTCGGGAATGATGTCTGATTTCGCCTTCAGGAACTCGAACGTCTTGTCCTCGGTGATTTCGCGCCGCAGCCCTTCGATGCGACTGGCCCGCTGAAGCTGCGCGTACACCTCCGCCGCTGTGCGCTCGCTGCGCTCCGCGATGCGCTGGACCCGCTCATCGACCTCCTGCTCCGTCGCCGCCAGCCCCTCCCGCTCGGCAACGTGCTCCATGAGCAGCGCGCGCTTCACCTGCCGCGTGGCGTCTGCACGCAAGGCCTCGCGCGCTTCCGCCAGCTTCTCCTGCGGCACGCCCTCGGGATTCCCCAGCATGCGGTCGAGGTAGCGGTCGACCATGGAATCGGGGACCTCGAAGGCGTTGGCGTCCACCAGAGAATCGAGGATCCGTGCCCGCACCGCCGCTTCCTCCTGGTCGCGCGCATCGCGCTCCAGATCTTCGCGGATCTTGGCTCGCAGGTCGTCCAGGCCGGTGAACTTGCCCAGCGATCGCGCGAAATCATCGTCGAGAACCGGAAGCTCGCGCTCCTTGCGTGACAGCAGGCTGATGCGGACCCGGCGCTCCTGTCCGCGTCTCGCCTCATCGGGGAAATCATCCGGGAAGCGCACGGAGAACTCGTTGCTCTGCCCCACTTCCAGCGTCGCGATCGCCGCCTCCACGTCCGGGATGGCGTCTCCGGCGCCCAGCACCAGCTCGTAGGTCCGCGTGTCTCCCACCTGCGTCGCCCCTTCGCTCTCGAGGGCGACCATCTCGATCGCGACCAGCTCGCCGGCCTGCGCGCGGCCGCCATCCAGCGGACGCCAGACACCCTGCTGTTCGCGCAGCCGCTCGATGACTCGCTGCACGTGCGTCTCATCCACCGAGACGACCGGGCGCGACACCTTGAACCCACCCAGCCGTCCCACCTGGAGAACCGGAGCCACGTCGAACGCAACGGAGAACGTCAGATCACTCTCCGGCTGGTAATCGACGGACTCGACGTGGCCCTCGCTGATCGGGTGCAGGGCTTCGCGGGTCAGCGCCTCCCGGTACGCGTCCCCGATGACACGATCCAGCATCTCGCGGCGCAGCGTATCCCCGTAGCGCTTCTCGACCAGCTCGTGCGGCACGTGGCCCTTGCGGAATCCCGGAAGCTTGAGTCGGCCGGCCAGGTCGCGTGCGACCTCCTCCCGCGCAGCCGCTACGGCCGCGGCCGGCACGCGCACGCTCAGGCGGCGCCGCCAACGCTCCCGCTCCTCCACCGCCACCGTGATCTGCTCCATCTCCGTCAGCTTGAGCGCCATCGCGGAATCAGCGAACCGTGTCGAAAGGGAATCAGGCTCCTCATGCGAAAGGGGGGACTCGAACCCCCACGGCCGGAGCCACGAGATCCTAAGTCTCGCGCGTCTGCCATTCCGCCACTTTCGCTCGCAGTCGTGACCAGAATACGGCGTCAGAACCGAGATCCCCGTGCGGCCGCGCCCCGGGGTCCCCACACACCGAAAGTCGCGTGGGGTGAGGCCAAGGAGGAATAGCCTCGCGCTACTGCGCTAACTGCGCATCAAAAAAGATAACTGCGCCGCGAGACGGGCTCAACGGGGAAGGCGGTTAGCGGGTTAGCGGGTTGGCGGGTT
>JACQVC010000224.1 GCA_016209995.1 Gemmatimonadota bacterium | reverse complement strand
GTGCGCTCGCGCTCCTGACGCTGCTCGCGGCGTTCGTGGGATCCGCCCAGGCTCAGGATCCGCCCGCCCAGCCGCCGGCTCAGCCTCCGCAGCAGCCGCCTGCTGCCGCGCTGGGTGCGCAGGACTCGCTGGCGTTGGTGTTCGATCGCGAGGTCTTCAGCTATCCGGAGTCTTGGCCCCGGGACCCGTTCAATCCCCTGGTGGGAGCCGCGGGCGGGGGCCCGCGCTTCGAGGATTTGACGTTGACGGGTGTGCTTCTTTCGCCGGAACCGGATCGCAGTGTGGCCCTCTTCACCGAGGGCGGTGGAGTGGAAGTGGCGGCCGCTGCGGGAGGTGGCGCGACGGCTCAGGCTGTGCGGCCCAAAGCGTACAGCGGACGCCGGGGTGACTCGATCGGAAACGTGCGCATCATGGAGATTCTGCAAGATCGCGTGATCGTCGACGTGGAGGAATTCGGCTTGGTTGACCGACGCGTTATGCAGCTCCGGCAACGGGCGCAAGGAGGCCCGCGATGACGGCCACCATCCTGGCGTTGTGGACCGGCCTTCTCGGCGTCGTCCCGGGGGGCGCTGGCGCGGCTGGGGGCGCTGGCCCAGTCACCGGCGTGAGCATCGAGTCCATCGCAGATCGGACCGAGGTCGTGATCGCCGTGGACGGGGCGGTGACGGTGCGTGACTTCATGCTCACCGAACCGCACCGGCTCGTGATCGATCTCTCCGGCGCGCGGCACGCTCTGCCTGGTGACGCCTACGGCCCGGTCGAGCGCGGCGGTGTACTGGCTCTGCGCTCGAGCCAGTTCACTCCCGACGTCGTACGACTCGTCTTCGAGCTCGAACAGCCCGTGGGATACACGCTGATTCAGTCGGAGGGCGAGGTGCGCGTTTCGTTCCTCAACCCGTCCGGTCCTTTCCAGAGCTGGAGCACGGCCCCGAGCATTAATAGCGTGGCTGCGGCCGCGCCGCCTGCGCCCCTCCCGGCGGCTACCGCCCCGGTGACCTCGGCGGATCCAGGGAGCAACCCCACGACGAGCGCGCGCCCGCCTCTGATGGGCTCGCCGCGGCTCACGGGGCTTGTCCGGGTTCAGACCCCCGCGCAGCAGCAGGTGCCGCGCATCACCGTCTCCTTCGTGGACACACCCATTCTCGATGTCCTGACCACATTCTCCGAGTTCGCCGGACGCTCCATCGTGCCAGGCTCCAACGTCGCGGGCCTCGTGAACGCGGTCATTCGTGACCAGGCCTGGGACGATGCTCTGGACGTGATTCTGCAGGCGAACGGCCTGTCGGCGCGCGAGCTCGAGAACGGCATCATCCGGGTGGACAACCTGCAGAACCTGGTCGCGTTGGACAGCGTCGCGCCCGTGGTGACGCGGACGTTCCGAATCAATTACGGGACCGCAGCGGAGGTCGTGACGGTCGTGACCCCGCTCCTCAGCAGTCGCGGACGCGTCGCCCCCGCCCCCGCCACGAACACCGTGGTCGTGACCGATGTCGACCGCGTGCTCGAGCAGATCGATGCGCTCATCAACCAGCTCGACCTCCGTATTCCCCAGGTCAGCATCAGCGCCAAGATCATCTTCGTGAACCGTACGCAGATCGAGGACTTCGGCGTCGTCTACGATCTCAAGGACTCGCAGGGCAACCAGCTCAACCAGCTCACTCCTGGCGGTCGCGACACCGATGGAGACGGCATCATCGACGAGCAGGTGGACGCGGGAACGAACGTCGTCTCCCTGGGCGGCTCGTCCATCGCCGCCCTGGGCAACGCGACGGCCCGGGTGAGCGGCGCCACTCTGTCCATCCTCTCGACCCTGATCGTGGGCCGCTACTCGCTGCTGAACTTCGTGGACGCGCTCCAGCAGCTCAGCCTCACCGACATCCAGGCGAGCCCGGTTCTGACTACCGTGGACAATCGTGAGGCTTCGGTGCTCGTCGGTGAGCGGACACCGCTCCGCATCATCGACCCCGGCGCCGTCGCGGTAGGGGAGGCGGCGCGTGCGCCCATAGCCACCGTGCAGCTCCAGCAGACCGGCATCAACCTCGTGGTTACCCCGCACATAACGTCCGGTGACAACATCCTGCTTGACATTCGGGCGGAGCGGTCCGCGGTCGAGCTCGCCCCCGGCACCGACGTCGGCGCCATCTTCCGTACTCAGGAAGCGACCTCGCGCGTGCTGCTGCGGGACGGCGAAACGGCGGTCATTGCCGGGCTGACGGTCACTGAGACTACGCTGGTGCGGGAAGGCATTCCGTTCCTCATGGATCTTCCCCTGTTTGGACGCTTCTTCCGTCTCACGCGTGAGCAGGAGATTCAGCGTGACCTGATGATCCTGGTCACGCCTCACATCATACGGGACGTCGGCAACTGAGCTTGTTGCACGGATAAAGAGGGAGAGCCGCGATGACGCGCAAACTATCCACCTCGCTGCCGGTGCGCCTGGCGCTCGGCGCCGCTATGGCGACGCTGGGAGTGTGGGCCTGCGAGGGGGAGAATGCCTTCGCGCCCCGACTCGTGGGTCCGCCTCAGATCATAGCGTTGACTGCACCCGCGGAGGTCCGTGCGGGGCAGTCCATCGATGTGAGGGTGATCGCCGTCGGCGAGGCGCGTATCGACAGCGTGGCTGTACGGTTCCGGCGCGCCTTCGAGACGTCGGTCGGCCGGGTCGTGTCCCCGCCGTCCCAGACGGCCACCGTCGACCTTTCGGCCCAGGTCCCCACGCAGATCGCCGATACGCTCCTCATCGTCACGGCCGTCGTGCGCGACGTAACGGGCAACCTGAGCGCTACGAAGGCCGATACGGTCAGGGTCATCGACACGACGGCACCCACGGTCAGCATTACGCTCGTCCGGTCTCCGGTTGGCCTCGGAAAGCCGGACTCTTTCACGGTGGCGGCCACGGACAACGTCGCACTACGCTCGCTGGGATACGTGCTGACC
>JACQVC010000223.1 GCA_016209995.1 Gemmatimonadota bacterium | reverse complement strand
GTCCGCTGGATGGTGAGGGTCGACGATCTCGAGACGTGGGAGCGGCCTTGGACGTTCGCGATGAACCTGACTGAGGACGACAGCGAGCCGCTGTTTGAATACGCGTGCCACGAAGGCAACTACGCGATGCAGAACATCCTGAGTGCCGCGCGTGCCGAGGAACGGACTGCAGCCGAGCAGGCCAGGCGCCAGCCCGCACGCTAGCCCATGGCCCTGCCGGGCGTGCCGTCCGAAAGGAGCCCGCTGATGACGAAGCAATTGGTGGCATCCGCTGAGGCGTCGGTGCTCGCCTTCGGGCTGCTCGCCTCGTTGCCCGTTGCCGGACAGGGACTCCAGCCCAACCCCCTCACCGCGCAGGGCGACTCGGACAACCAGGGAGACGCTACCGGCTTCCGCGAGCTCGGTCCACTGTTCGAGCGGGCCGATGAAGATGAGCTTGACGGGCGAGTGTTCTCCGGCGTGGCGGGGGAGGAGCTGGCCAGGATACGTCGCGAGATACAGCGCGCGCGGGAGCGGTGGCTGGCTGGCGAGACTGGCGCGCGCTGGGGCTGGCTGGACGCGGGTGATGTCTTGCCAGCGTCGCAATGGCCCAGCCTCTGGCGGCTCGGCGAGCCGGATCTGATCCTGACGATGGCACAACCGTACACGCTTCGCGCGACCGGCCAGGACGTCTTACGGCAGTTCGTCGTCCCGATTCCAGTCCCGGCGACGCGGTACGTCAAAGCCTGGGAATTCCGCCCCGGCAGCGACGGCATCGTGCACCACGCCACGCTCCAGATCGATTCGACCGGAGCGTCTCGCCGGCTCGACCGGGAGGACCCCGAGCCGGGCTATGAGGGCGTGGTCCCACATTCTGCGCGGGCTCCCGACGGGTACTTTCTCAACTGGGCCCCCGGGCACACGCCCTACGTCGCCCCGGACGGCATGGCGTTCCCGGTTGAGCAGAACAGCGATCTGGTGATGATGCTCCACCTGCGTCCGAGCGGCCGAGAGGAAATCGTGCGGGTGAGCGTCGGCTTGTACTTCACCGACCAACCGCCGACACGCACACCCGTGGTCGTCCGGCTGACCGCACAGGACATGGATATCCCGGCCGGAGAGAAGCGGTACGCCGTGACGCGGTCCTACGCCCTTCCGGTGGATGTTGACGTGCTCACCGTCCAGCCGCACGCCCATTATCTGGGACGGCAAATCGAAGGCTTCGCTGTGCTGCCGGATCGGAGCGCGAAGTGGCTCATCAGCAACGACTGGGATTTCGATCGGCAGGACGTGTACCGGTATGTCAAGCCGGTGTTCTTACCGGCGGGCACGACGCTGGTCATGCGCATTGTTTTCGACAACTCGGCGGAGAACCCGCGAAACCCTCACGACCCGCCGGCGCGCGTGACCTACGGGCAGCGCAGTTCGGACGAGATGGCGGAGTTGCTGTTTCAGGTCGTGCTCCGCAATGAGACAGACCGCGCTGTCCTGACGCGCGACCTCCTGGCGAAGCTGATCCCGGAGGAAATCAAGGGCTACGAGACGATGCTCCGAGCCGGTCCCCACAACATGGTGCACGACGAGGCGACGTTGCACGATGATATCGCGCTGCTCTATGCCAACGTGCGCAATTTCGAGCAGGCCGCGGCGCATTTCACCGAATCGTTGAGGTTCAAGCCCGATTCTGCGTCTGCGCACTACAACGTGGGGAACGCCTGGCTGGCGCAGGGCGCGCCCGAGCAGGCCCGCCCCTACTTTCAAAGGGCCGTGGAGATCGACCCGGCCTACGCGAGTGCTCATCGCGGGTTGGGCATCGTGCTGCAATCGGAGGGCAGGGTCGACGAAGCCGTGAGCTACTACCGCCAGGCCATCCGCCTCCAGCCCGACGACGCGGTGGCTCATTACAACCTGGGTGTGCTGCGGCACTCACAGGGGCAGTTCGAGGAAGCGGCGCGGTTCTATCGCGAGGCCCTCCGCGTCGACAGCGGCTACGCCGACGCGCACTATGGACTGGCCGTGGTGTCGCGCACCCAGGGTCGACCGCGCGAGGCGGTTCTGCATTACCGGGAGGCGCTGCGGTCCAGACCGGACTGGCCGGCCGCCCTCCTCGAGCTGGCTTGGGCGCTGGCTACATCCTCCGATCCCCGCACGCGGCAGCCGGGAGAGGCGCTGCGGCTGGCGGAACGAGGGGCGCAGCTGATGGGTGTGCAGACGACGCGGGGGTTGGACGTGGCGCGGGCGTTGGACGTCCTGGCGGCGGCGCTCGCAGCCTTGGACCGATTCGACGAGGCGATGGCGACGGCCCGGACCGCGCTCGCCCTGGCCACCGCCGCGCGCGACGAGGGGACCGCGAGGCAGATTGGCGAGCGCCTCCAGCTTTATCGCCGACAACTTCCCTTCAGGGAGCCGGAGTAGGGCTTCTAGGGGGAGTCGACCGACTCGGCGACGCGGGTGAAGTTCCAGGCTGGAGCTCTCTCAGATGTTCCCGAGACCAGTGACGAGTCGCCTGCTCCTCGCGGCGGCCGGCGCCGCGATGACGTTCCAGCTCCACGCTCAGCAGCCGTCGCCAGGAACGAGCGCGCAGCGTCCGACCCCGTCGGGGATCGGCATCGAGACGCTGCCAGTACGGGGCAACGTCTACATGCTCGTCGGCGCCGGGGGGAATACCACCGTGCAGGTGGGACCGCAGGG
>JACQVC010000222.1 GCA_016209995.1 Gemmatimonadota bacterium | reverse complement strand
TTCGTGAACTCGACCACTGAGGCGGCTGCTGCGGGTGGTACGGTGAGGTGGTCATTCGATCCCGTCGCCGCGCTGCTCGTCTGGGGAGCTGCGGAAGTGGCGTGTCTGGCCCAGCTCGCCTACTGGCCGGGACCACCCGTGCCTTTCCCGGGCGTCATCTTCTTCGCCGGCGCGTTCGCCGCTTACGCCCTGGCCGCCCGAGCGCTGGCGGCGGCTCCCGCTGCGAATCTCCGCCCCGCGATCTGGACCCTGGCCATCCTCGCCCGAGCACTCTTCGTCGCGCGAACACCGCTGCTGTCCGACGATGTCTATCGCTACCTCTGGGACGGGCGCGTGCAGCTCAACGGCATCAACCCCTACCGCTACCCGCCGTCCGCGCCTGAGCTCGAGCCTCTGCGAGCCTCATGGCATTCGTTCATCAACAACGCGGACGTGAGCACGATCTACCCGCCGCTGGCAGAGCTTGTGTTCCTGCTCATCGCCGTTCTCGGCGGCACGATCCTCACCGCGAAGCTGGTGTGGCTGATTCTCGACGGCGCCACCGCGCTGCTTTTGCGCCGCGTCGCGATCCGCCAGGGCTTGAACGCGAACCTCGTCGAGTTCCTCTACCTCGCCTCTCCGCTCTTGATCATCGAGGTCGCCTGGAGCGCGCATCTGGAGCCGCTCGGACTCTTCGCGCTGACGCTCCTGCTGCTCTGCGCCAACCTGCCGTTCGCCGCGGGAGCGGCCACGGCGCTGGCGGTGTTGGCCAAGTACGCGCCCGCCGCCGCGCTGCCGCCACTCCTCCGCTCAGGCGGCTGGCGCCTCCTCGCCGTTTTCACTGTTGTCGTCGCGTTGTTCTACGCCCCGTACCTCGCGGCGGGGTCCGCGCTCTGGTCCGGTCTTCAGACCTACGTGACCCACTGGCGTTTCAATGACGGTGCGTTCGCGCTGGTAGCCGCGGTCACGCCCTCGCTGACCGCTGCCAAGCTTGTGTGCGGCGTCGTGTTGCTCGGCGTCGTGGCCTGGGCCACCGTCGCCCGCTTCTCGGCGGAGCGCGCGCTGTTCTGGATTCTCGGTACCGGCCTCGTCCTGTCCCCAACCGTGCACCCGTGGTACGTGCTCTGGCTGCTGCCGTTCGCGGCGCTGCGGCGAAGCCGCCCCTGGTTGCTGCTCACCGGCGTCGTCTTCCTGGGCTACTGGGGCCACGCGACGTTCCAGCGCACCGGCGAGTGGCCGCAGCCGCTCTGGGCTCGACTCGCGATCTGGACGCCATTCTTCGTCCTGCTCGCCTACGATGCGCTCGCCGCCATGCGACGCGGCCGCTTGGCCCAGGCCGGGTGAGGCCGAAACGGGGTCCCCACGCAAACGATGGTTTGCAGGGGGTGAGGAAGTGGGCGCACGCCTGAGCCCACCCACGCCCAAAGACAGGTAGCCGGCCGCGAAGAGGAGCGCGAACGGGATCGACCCGTAGAGCCCGTTGGCGAGCGCGGCGAGCGCGCAGCCCGTCATGGTCGCACCGAGCGCGAGCTTGAGCGCGGTGTCCCCCGCGTCGCTGCGCTTGAAGTAAGGACTGTTCGAGCTCCGCAGCGCGCCGCGCTTGGGGGTTCGCAGGAACGGGTCACGACGTCCCCACAGCCCCCGCAACACCGCCCGGCTGACGGGCGCCGTGAGGCCGATACCCGTAACGAGCGCCACAGCGATGCGAGGCGTCAGGACCTTCCAGCCGTGTCCGCGCAAGCGACCGGCCGTGTAGTAGAAGACGGCGATCGGTACGGTGGCGCACGCGAAAACGGCCAGATCGAGCCACCAGAAGTCCTCCCAGCCCAGCGCCCGCCGCGCCACGGCGGAGGGATACAGCAGTAGCCCGAGCAGCAGCGTGAGCGGGTAGGCCAGATGACCGCACAGGTGGATCATCGCCTCGAGCTTGATCGGCCACGACCACGGGCCGCGCAGAAGCGCGGGCAGCAACTTCCTCGCCGTCTGGATCGCGCCCTGCGACCACCGCCGCTGCTGAACCTCGAGCGCGCTCACGTCGGCCGGAAGCTCGCCGGCAACTCCGTAGTCCGGCATGAGCACGAAGCGCCAGCCTCTCATCTGGGCGCGATAGCTCAGGTCCAGATCCTCCGTCAGCGTATCCGCGCGCCACCCGCCTGCGTCCTCGAGGCACCGGCGTCGCCACATTCCGGCAGTCCCGTTGAAGTTGAAGAACAGCCCGGCCCGGTACCGGCTATCCTGCTCGAGCAGGAAGTGGCCATCCAGCAACAGCGCCTGCCCGCGCGTCAGCCAGTTCTCTCGTTCGTTGAGGTGATCCCAGCGCGCCTGCACCATGCCCACTTGCGGGTCGCGAAACGCCGGGAGGAGCCGGCGGATGAGGTCGGGCGAGGCGACGAAGTCGGCATCGAGCACGACCAGGAACTCGCCCCGCGCGCTCGCGAGGCCGTGAGCCAGCGCGCCCGCCTTGAAGCCGTGGCGGCTGGGCCTGCGCACGTGCTCGATCCGCACCCCGCGAGCAGCCCAGTGCCGGGCCCGTTCCGCCACGACGGCCGAGGTCGCATCCGTCGAGTCGTCCAGCACCTGCACCTCCAGGCGATCGCGCGGATAGTCCACCCGACAGGCCGTGTCGATCAGCCGGCGAGCCACGTGCAGCTCATTATAGATGGGGAGCTGGATCGTCACGGGCGGCAGCTCGCCGGTCCATACGGTCGCTTCGCGACGCCGGGGGCGGCGCGAGTGCACCCACAGAAGGTGGGCCCGGTGGAGGGAAGAGATGAGCAGCAGCGCCAGCACCACGGCCGGCGCGACGATCCAGGCGTACATCATCGCTTCCGGCATGCCGCTGCCTCCCCCTCGGCGATCCGGGCTCCCGCCGGCTGGCCAGCCCGGCTTCGCGCGGACTGTCCCACGGCTGGCCGACTCACCTTGACCCGTCCTCCGAGCCGTCGCGCGACCCCTCGTCCGGCGGTGCGCCACCGGCGGATTCCGCTCCCCGCGACCCCGACTCGTAGCCCCGACAGCGCAGCACGGGCAACCGCGGATAGCGCGCATACGACGAATCGCTCAACGAGCGCTGGCACAGATAGAAGCGCGAGCCGCGTTGTGTCTCGATGACGCGCGCGTGGCGACAGTGGCCGCACAACCCGGGATCCGTCAGCGGTCGAAGCCTCCTTCCCGTGATGTGGCCTAGGACGGACACGTCGCCCCTGGCTGTCGGGGGCCCGTTCCTGCTCACGTCCGCTGGCCACGGATGCCGAGCACGGCCATCTGGCGGGCCGGCGAGCCCGCGCGATGCGAGAAGAACGGAGACTGGCCACACCTGGTGCAATGCGCGGAAACACTCAGGCGTTCCCGGCGCACGCCCAGGCTGAGAGCTCGCTCGACGAGCAGCGCACGCAGATCAACGGGTGAGGGCCCGGCCGCCGGCTGGCAGCCGAGCGCACCATGCACCTCCGGCCCGACCTCGTAACACTCTCCGCAGATCGAGGGCCCGAGGTGAACATCGACCTCCGCGGGCAGCGAGCCGGCGACGTCGCGCAGAGTGGACAACCCGGCCTCCAGAATCCCGGCGGCGATCCCCCGCCAGCCGCCGTGCAGCAACGCAACGGCTTTGCTGGCGCCGGCGATGACGAAGATCGGCACGCAATCCGCGACCGACACAGTGAGAAGGATCCCGGGCTGACGGGTCACGTGACCGTCGTGGCCGCTGGTGACGAACAACCCCGCAGGCCCGCCCTTGACCCCACGCAACGTTCGTTGCGTGGGGACCTCAGGAACGTTGCCCAGCGCGTCGCGTCCGTGAACCAGCACGGCGGTCCCGTGCACCTGACGCGAGTGCACGACCAGCGGGCAGGCGGTCGCCTCCTGCAGCAACGCCCACCTCGCGAGCACGTCGCCTGCCGCGGACAGCCCGAACAGGCGGAGGTCGAAGGGCGACTCCGTCGCCCCCGCGCCGGTGGTTCCCTGCACCACCCACGGGTAGCGCGTCGCCCACTCGGGATGCACGTAGAACGGAAACCCCGGGCCTGCGGGATGCTCCCGCACCACATCGACCTGCGATACAGTAGTCAACGGCACCTTGAACGCAGGAGTGAGACCGGCCTTCACCGCGAGCGTATAATGTACCGACCCTGGGCCTCGATGGTCGAGTTCAGCCACCTAAATTCGACCCTTGCCTCGCCGCGCGCCCTCGACCCGACGCTTGCGCCGCTTCGCTCCGTCGAGCCTCCGCCCCACGAACACGTCCCGGCGCCAGGGATCGATGCGTGACCTGGGAGTGAATCCCACCTCTCGCAGCCAGCTCCGCCACGCCGCTCGAGCGAACAGACCGAAGCGATGGCGGTCGCTCTCGACGCGCACCTCCCCACTCGCCTCGCGCAACAGAAACACCCAGGTCACTTCGTACGTGTCGTCCGCGGAATCCGGATCCCAGGTCCACTCGAGGTAGCGCAGACCTCGGCCGTCGGCTCCGTCCTCGCCACCCGTCGACGTCCCGGGATCGAATGTCTCCTTCACGTAGTCGGGAATGACCACAACCGCACCCCCGGGCCGGAGGTGCCGGTGCGCCGTCGCCAGAGTTGCCCGTACCGACGCCGCGTCCGTCGCGTACATGATCGCATCGTGGATGAGGACGAGTTCGAAGTGCCGGCCGAGATCCAGAGACCGCATGTCGCCGAGCCGATGCTCGCACTCGGGATTCACCGCGCGACTGACCTCCAGCATCGCGGCCGACCGGTCGGTCAGCGTGAGCTGCAAGCGATCCTTGAAGTGGTACGCCAGGCTTCCACCCCCGCAGCCCAGCTCGAGCAGCGTGCGCGGCGAATCCGTAGCGGCGAGCAGTACCGGCAGCAGGTCCTCGGCTTCCTCCCGGTAGTGCGAAGGCGGCGAAAAAAGCGGCCACCACGTGGCCAGATCCGTGTAGAGTCGGTGCTGTCGCTCGAGCTTCATCTTCACCATCTCTCCCCTATGACTGCCACGGTCGGGAAGGGAGGGGCGGTCTCACCCGCTCACGCGCTCACCCGCCGGGGCGGTGCGTGGCGGAAGGGCGCTGCTGCCTCCGTGGCTCGGACTTCCTACCCTGGTTACCTTTACTGATACAGCCCAAATCGTCCCGTGAGGTGGACCGAAATGTCCGTTCGCGCACGTCCAGAGCTATTCGATACATACAACGCGGGTTACGCGCAGGAGATGCTCGAGCGCTTCGCCCGCGACCCGGCCTCCGTTCCGGATGCATGGCGCCGGTTCTTCGTGCCGGCCAACCTGGAGGCCGCGGGGCTCCAGGTACCCGAGGAGCTGAGAGCGCGGGTGGCCGCGGCGGGCGCGGACGGTGCCGTGCCCGCCCACCTGCTCCACACGGTGGCCCGTGCGACCCAGTTGGTGCAGGCCATCCGCGAGCACGGACACAATCTGGCTCGCCTCGATCCGCTGGGTACCGAGCCACGCGGGCACCCCCAGCTCGACCCGGCGTTCTTCGGGATGACCCGCGAGGAGTTGGCCCAGGTGCCGGCCGCCGTCGTCGGCGTGGGCGAGGCTGACGAATCGCTGGCCGCGGTGCTGGGACGACTGTTCCAGGCATACTGTGGCACTACGGCCTACGAGTTCGAGCACCTCGAGGATCCGCAGAAGGTGAGCTGGTTCTGGGAGACGGTGGAGCGCGGGCTCCACCGCGTCCACCACGATCCCGAGGCCAAGCTCGCGCTACTCGAGCGACTCAGCCAGGTGGAAGGGCTCGAGCGCTTCCTCCACCGAGCCTACCTGGGCCAGAAGCGGTTTTCCATCGAGGGCACGGACGTGCTCGTGCCCATGCTCGACCTGACCATCGAGCTGTTCGCGCAGGCGCCCGAGCGCGAGGTCATCATCGCGATGGCGCACCGCGGCCGGCTCAACGTCCTGGCTCACATCCTCGGGCTGCCCTATGAACGCTTGCTGCGCGAGTTCGAGGGCGGGCCGTATCACACCACGGAGACGCTCACGGTCGATCTGAGCACTGGGGACGTGAAGTACCACCACGGGGCCATCGCCACGTACACCACGTCAGCGGGCCTCGACGTGAAGGTTACTCTGGTGCCGAACCCCAGCCACCTCGAGTACGCCAATCCCGTCGTCGTAGGTCTCGCCCGTGCGCGCCAGGCGCAGGCCGCGGGCGAGCACGGCTTCGACCCCGATGCCGCGCTGCCGGTTCTCATCCACGGGGACGCCGCCTTCGCCGCGCAGGGCATCGTGGCCGAAACGCTGAACCTCGCGCGGCTCGCCGGATTCACCACCGGTGGCACCGTGCACATCATCGTGAACAACCAGATCGGCTTCACGACCCCGCCCGAGCAGGGCCGATCCACGGATTACGCCAGTGACCTTGCCAAAGGATACGACATCCCCGTCGTGCACGTGAACGCCGACGATCCCGAGGCCTGCCTCGACGTCGTCCGTCTCGCCATGGCCTACCGGCAGCGCTTCCGCGACGACATCGTCATCGACATCATCGGCTACCGGCGCCACGGCCACAACGAGGGCGATGAGCCCTCGTATACACAGCCGCGCATGTACGCGGCCATAGAGAAACACGCCTCGGTGCGCGAGCTGTGGGCGAACACGCTGATCCAGGACGGAGTCACCACGGCAGAGGCCGTCACGCAGATGGTCGATCGCGTGGCCCTCGGCCTGCGCGATGTGCAGGACCGCCTCAAGCAGGACGGCGTCGGCAAGCAGAGCGCGAACAGTGCCGAGCACAGCACTCCCGAGCCGCATAGCCCGGACGTCGACACCGCCGTACCCTTCCCGCGGCTCGCCGCGCTCAACCAGCGGGTGCTTACGCTGCCGGATGGCTTCGCCTTGAATCCCAAGCTCAAGAAGCAGATCGAGCGCCGGCGAGCGGGCCTCCAGGAAGACACTCGGCTCGAGTGGGCGCACGCGGAGATGCTCGCGTTCGCGTCCGTGGTCGAGGACGGGATCCCCCTCCGCATGTGCGGCCAGGACACCGAGCGCGGCACCTTCAGCCAACGCCACCTGGTGCTCCACGATGCAAACACCGGCCAACGCCTCGACCTGCTCGACGC
>JACQVC010000231.1 GCA_016209995.1 Gemmatimonadota bacterium | reverse complement strand
GAACCTCTACGCCGGCGCCCCGAGCGGCATCAAACGCGTAGATCACGTCCTCGTACAGCAGCTCCGGGGCTCCCTTGACGAAGAGAATCTTGTCGGGTCGGGTCGAATAGATCTGCACAAGACGCGCCGCCAGGTTGGCCTTCGGTACGGGTTCCGTATTGACGTAGAAGTTACCCATAGCGTCGATCTCCAACGTGATCGTCGGCGTCGGCTCACCCGACTGCTCCTTCTCAACCGGCAGCTGGAGGTCCAGGCTCTTCTGCAGGAGGGGTTGTGCGAGGATGAAGATCACCAGAAGTACGAGCAGGACGTCGATCATCGGCGTCATGTTGATATCCGCCATCGACTCCTTGCCGGCCGGTTTCCCTTGAATCGCGACTGCCACTGGCCCTCCTTATCTCAATCTCAGCTCATGTCCCCTTGAGTCATCACGGAGTGGCGGCATCCGACTCCGTGCCCGGCATCTGTTCCGATATCGCCGCCACGACCCGCGCGCCCGCGTCGCGGGCGAGCCGCATCGCCGTCAAAACCTCCGAGTAGCGCACGCCCTTGTCCGCCTTGAAGAACAGTACCTTGTCCTCAGGACGCGCTTCGAACTGTGCCGTGAGCAAGCGAAGCGCATCCTCTCGGCGGATCAGCACCTTGTTCAGGTAGTAGCGACCGTCCAGGTCGATGCCGAGCGTCACCCGGTTGTCCTCCTCGGGTCGCTCCTTGAGATGCACCGCCTGGGGCAACTGCGCTTGGAAGCCGGTCAAGAGCGCCGGCGTGACGACCATGAAAATGATCAGCAGCACCAGCATGACGTCCACCATCGGCGTCACGTTGATGTCGGCCATGGTCTCGGATTGCTGCGTCTGGAAAGCCATAGTGTCTCCCTCAGGGCTGCGCCGTCCTCGGCATCCGCATTACCGGCCGCGGGCCACGGCCAGCGTCTCCGTTACCGAATCTTTGCCGGTCCGTCCGCCGAGACCCGCCTCGTAGCGCAGCAGGAAGTCGGAGAATTCCTTAGCCGCGTACTGGATCTCCATGGAGATCCCCTCGATGCGGTTGACAAAGTAGTTGTAGAGCCAGACCGCGGGAATGGCGACGAATAGGCCGAAGGCCGTGGTGATCAAGGCCTCAGCGATCCCGGCCGAGATGGCCGCCAGGCCCCCGGTTCCGGCCACGGCCATTCCGGTGAACGCGTTCACCACGCCCATAGTCGTGCCCAGCAGGCCCACGAACGGCGCCGTAGCGCCCGTGGTAGCCAGAACGCCCAGCCCCTGCCGGAACCGCGTGAGCTGCTCCATGGCGTTCAGCTCGATCGTGCGCTGCGACGAGGCGACCTCGACCGCGGACAGCGCCTGGTCCCGCACATGGACCGCCAGGTTGGCGAACACCGAGTGGAACGCGGCCGCCAGGTGGCTCTTGCTGTACTCGTTCACCAGACGGTCGGCCTCCGCGAAATCGTTCTTCTCGAGCGCCTCCGACAGGAGGGGCGAGAACTTCAGCGTCGCCTTCCGACTGCGCCGAAGGTCGAATCCCTTCTTGATGCCCAGGGTCGTCGCGTAAATCGACATGAGGGCCAGGATCCACACGATGCCTTTCGCGAAATATCCCATGGTTCCGTAAAGTTCGATCAGCGAGAGATTCATGTTCCTTCCTTTCGTCCTTTCTTTCGGTGACGCGTTCGCCCCTGGTGCACGCCGACTAGCGAGTCTGGAACGTGATGGGGATTTGGATCCACACCCTCACCCGGTTTTCCCGGTTCATGGCCGGGCTGAACTCCATGACGTCGGCCACCGCCAGCGCGGCCTGGTCCAGCGGCTCCAAGTTGCTCGTCTGGTTCACCTGGGCCCGAACCACTCTGCCCTCCTCGTCGATAAACACCCAAACGACGACCGTGCCGCCGATACCCGAGTCCCGCAAGAGTGGCGGATACAGCCGCTCCAGAGCCCGGGCTACGTCTTCCCGATTCTTGAGCTCTGGCCTGACGGTGAAGGGGGTGAACCGCGGAGCCGCGGCAATGTCAACTTCCGTCGAATCGTCCGTCGCCCGTCCTCGCTCGACGCCGAGGCCGGAGAAGTCCTCCTCCCTGAAGACGCCGAGGGCCCCCGGAGCCGGAATGTTGGGGGTGATGAACGTCGGCTCCGACAGAACCTGGAAGCCGCGCACTTCCACCTCGATCGGCGGCGGAGGTGGCGCGGGTGGAAGCTCAGGCGCTTCCGGAGTCGGCGGTTCCTCCGCGAGGTCGATCATGCTGACCTCGTCCTCGGCGGCCTGCAGACCGCTATTGAGGGTGAACCACACGGCCAGGGCCCCGAACAGCGTGTGCAGGATTAGGGACACGAATGCAGACCCGACCGCCCTGTCTCGCTTGGGCGCGCTGGCTATGAGGTTCCGGAAGTGGCGGTGGTCGATTTCCGGCGTGATTTCCGGGTTCATGTCCGGCTTGCTTTCCGTGTTCATTTGTACGTCCTGCCTTCCGGGGCTCGGAACCCCTGGTGTTGTAGCATGGAACCCCGCGAACCGCACCTTCCGACGATTGCCGCAGCGGCTGAAACGCTAGCAGTCCGTCTGTCAAATGGCAACGCGACCCCACAGACGTTTACCGCCGGGCGTGGCGTTCCCGACATACGACCGTGGCGTGAACGGACATAATCTAATTAACGCACGTGGTTTGGCAACGGCAAGAGAAGGTGGCCGGAGACCACCTCAGCGCCGCACGCGGATCTTCTCAAAGTCCCGACCAGGTACGGTACCGCCCCTACGCGGCGGCACCCCGTAACAACAGCTCGCGCTACCTGGCGGCGGCCGCCGCCGAGGCCGTTCTCACCAGCTCGGCAAACGGCGTGATCCCGCCGTGAATCGGCACGATGCGACCGACGCGCAGATTCCGCCGCCTCACATTCTCGAGCAGGTTGGCCGCGAACGGCGCCACGGGGCTGCCCGGGTTGAACACGTCTGCCTCGACGAGGAGGAGCTCGACCGGGAAATAGACCATGAGGAGCGTCGAGGCGTGGGGGTTGTCGGTGATCGGGTACAATGCGACCGTCATCGTGCCATCGCTCAGAATCATCTCATCATCGACCGACTCGATATTCGCCGGCCTGGGACTCCGCGCCAGCGCGTCCGGCACGATCGTGTGCGGGCGGCTCACTGCCTCCTGGT
>JACQVC010000230.1 GCA_016209995.1 Gemmatimonadota bacterium | reverse complement strand
GCCTCTCTCTCGACGGCCGCAGGGTGGAGAGCGTAGAGCCGTTGCTCGTGGGCGCATTGGGCCGCATCCGTGACGTTCGGCAAGGCCCGGACGGCTTCATCTATCTGGCCATCGACGACCGGAGCGATCCGCCGCGACTGACTTCGGTCGTGCGGTTGGAGCCGGTGGCGGGCCCGGTGGCGCCACCGCGGTGAGCCGCGTCAGTACCGCCTCCGCAGTCTTCACCTCGCGTGCCGAGGCACGCCCGGCGGAAGAGCCGGACTGGCCGCTCTACGCCGTGCTCTTCGCCTCGCTGGGCATCGTCGCGGGGCTTCTCTGGGACATCTCGTGGCACCGCACGATCGGCCGGGACACGTTCTGGTCCCCGCCGCACGTGCTGGAACAGATCGCGGCCGTCGTGGCGGGGGTTAGCTGCGGCTGGGTCGTGCTGCACACGACGTGGGCGGGCGATGCGGAAGCCAGAGCGCGTTCAGTCCGCTTCTGGGGCTTCTACGGCCCGCTGGGCGGCTGGCTGTGCATCTGGGGCACGCTCATGATGATCACGTCCGCGCCTTTCGACGATTGGTGGCACAACGCCTACGGGCTGGACGTGAAGATCATCAGCCCCCCGCACACCGTGCTCGCCGCGGGCATGATCGCCATCCAGATCGGCGCGATGCTCACCGTGCTGGCGCGTCAGAACCGCGCGGTGGCGCCCGGCGGAAGGCTGAGTCTGCTCCTGGTCGCCTCGGCGGCGCTGCTGCTGGTCATGCACGCGACCGTGCTCATGGAAGAGGCGGCGTTCCCGAATCACATGCACGCGTCTCGCTTTTACCGCATCACCGCCCTGGGTTTTCCGCTCGTGCTGGCGATGATCGCCCGCGTGGCGCGGCTGCGCTGGCCCGCCACGACGGCCGCGGCCCTCTACCTGGCGATCGAGCTGGTCATCCTCTGGACGCTCCAGCTCGTGCCGGCCCAGCCACGGCTTGCGCCGATCTTCAATCCCGTGACGCACATGGTGCCGCAGCCGTTTCCGCTGCTCATCGTCGTGCCGGCGGTGGCCATCGACCTCCTGGTGCGCAACGTCCGCGGCCGCGACGGGGCGCTCGCCGCCGCTGTTGGCATCGCCTACGTCACGCTCATGGTGGGGGTGCACTGGTTCTTCGCCGATTTCCTGCTCTCCCCCGCTGCACGCAACTTCGTGTTCGGCGCGGACACGTGGGACTACAACGTGACGCTGGGGGACTGGCGTTATGAGTACTGGCAGATCGATCGCGACGCCGCGGGCGACTGGAGCAGAGGCCGCTTCCTGATCGGAACGGCCGTCGCAGTCCCCATCGCCACGGTCAGCGCGCGCGTGGGACTCTGGCTGGGCAAGCACATGACGCAGGTGCAGCGGTGAGGAGGCTCCCGCGCTGGCCGCTGCTCGCAGCCGTGGTCGCGCTGTGCTCGGCGCACGTGGGAAGCCCGGACGCGTGGTTCGAGGGAAGCGCAGGGCCCTACCGCGTGCTCGTGCACGTGCAAGCCCCCGGCGTGATCCCCGGCATCGCCACGGTGAACGTGCGCGTGGACGACCCGGACGTGGAGCGTGTCACCGCGCTCGCCAACCGCTTCGACGCGACCGGCGGAGCGCCGCCGCCCGAAATCGCGCACTCGGTCGCGGAGCAGCCCGGCTGGTACCGCACGCAGCTCTGGATCATGACGACCGGCTCGTACAGCGTAACGGCGACGGTCAGCGGGGCGCGCGGGACCGGTTCGGTGGTGATCCCCTTGGCCGCCTATCCCCTGCGCAGGCTCCGCTTGTCCGCGGCCCTCGGCTTCGCGCTGGGTGCCGCCGGCCTCGTGCTCTTCGCGGGTCTCCTCACAATCGTGGGGGCCGCGGTCCGCGAAGGTGTGCTTCCTCCCGGTGCGCAGCCGGACCGGTCCCGGCGCCGGCGTGCCCGCTGGACGATGGCCGCCTACGGCGGCGTCCTCGCGCTGGTCCTGCTCGGCGGCAAGCGGTGGTGGAGCGCCGAGGACGCCGCGTTCGTGCGCTCGATGTGGAAGCCGATGGCGTCGCGGGCGGCCATCGAAGACGGGCGACTGATCTTCGCGATCGAGGACTCGATCTGGATCCAGCGGCGCAACGTCGGCTGGCTCCGCTCGCGCGGCGCCCCGCGCCGGCCGGATCTGATCGACGACCACGGCAAGGTGATGCACCTGTTCGTGGTCGACGCGCAGGAGGGGCGAGGTTTCGCGCACCTGCACCCGGCCACAACGGACTCTGTCCGCTTCACCGCCCCGATGCCCCCGCTGCCCCCCGGGCGTTACGCCATATTCGCCGACGTGGTGCAGCAGAACGGCTTCGCGCAGACGCTCGTCGCGAAACTGGAGTGGACGGGGGAGCCGCCTCCCACGGGTGAACCTCAGGATGCCGACGACGCCTGGATGACCCGGCCCGCTCCCCCACGCGATGGCGCCGGCGCACGCGGGGGGACCACGGTCACGCTGGAGGACGGTTCCGTCCTACGCTGGCTCCGCCTGGGCCGGCCGATGCGGGCGGGTGACGACGCTCCGCTCCGCTTCACGGTCGAGGCGCCGGACGGCGCGGGGCCGCTCGAGCCGTACATGGGGATGGCCGGACACGCTGTCGTCGTCCGCGACGACGCGGCGGTCTTCATCCACCTGCACCCGCTGGGCACGGTCTCGCCGGCCGCGCAGCGGCAGTTCCTGCCCCGCTCAGCGGCGCAAGCCACATCGCCGGAGCGCCTGCCCTCTCCGGACCACTCAGCCGCACCGGCCCACCCAGACCCGTTGGCGCACGCACTCGCGACAGCGGCGCCGGCCGCCGACACCATCACCTTCCCGTACGCCTTTCCTGCCGCGGGAAGCTACCATATCTGGGTTCAGGTCAAGCGGAACGGCCGGATCCTTTCGGGGGCGTTCCGCGCAGTCGTGGAAAGCACGATCAGAGGCAAGGGGCCGTAGAGCTTCGACCCGCCAGACCCCGACGCTGGCTCACGCGTCGCGCGACGCCAAGGACACATCCCGCTCACGTGCCATATTCGTGAGCGCCGCCTGCATGCGGC
>JACQVC010000221.1 GCA_016209995.1 Gemmatimonadota bacterium | reverse complement strand
GTACGAGAGCGCGATTTCGGTTGCCAACTGGACCAAGCCGAGTACGGTCAGCATCCTGACCGGACAGTATCCCCACCATCATGGTCTGGTCAGCACCTGCAGGGATGCAGTCGCGGTAGGTAACTCCGACAGGACACTACCGGCCCTGCTCCGGGAGATGGGATACCGGACCTCCGCCGTCGTGAGCAATCTGACCTACGGGCATCCCTTCGGGAACGGAACCTATCGCTCTTTCGATGCCTGCCCGTGGGACACGTATTCTCCGGGATTCCTGGATGGCAATCTGTTCAGGAGGCTCCGCCATAGGGTTCGTGACCAGGTCAGCGCGGCTCTGATCGATTTCGACATCTACGTGTCGGGCTGGATGGACGAACTCCTGAATTACCCGGGCGAGTTCCTCAACCACCTAGGTGCGTCCCGCTTTGGACAATGGGGTGGCGTGTGGAACCGCGCCTCTCCTGCTCCGGCGGCAACGACCTTCGCGCGGGCGCGGCAGGTACTCGAGCAGCGAACTGGGCAGCCTCAGTTTGTTTGGGTGCATGTATTCCCCCCGCACGCCCCGTATTTACCGGAGTCTGCCTACCGAGGGCGATTCCTGCCTGCGGAGGAATTCGCTACCGCTCCCAGCCAGGCTCGGCTGGTCGGAGCGTACGCCGAGGGGTTGCAGGACGATGTCGATAGGCTGAGGCTGCGCTATAACGAAGTCATCCTGGAGGCAGACGAGGCGTTCGCGGATTTCGTCGATTTTCTCAAGGAGAGCGGTCGCTGGGAGAATACCCTACTGGTCGTGTCCTCCGATCACGGTGACTCTTTCGAGGACGGCATGCAGGGCCACAAGGGTGAATTCCTCTATCAGCAGCTGATTCACATTCCGTTGCTCATCCACTTGCCAGGGCAGCGGGAGGGCGCCCGGATCGACGGCGCGGTCAGCCAGGTGGACATCGCCCCGACCATTTTGGATTATCTCGGAGGGACCGTGCCCTCCTGGATGGATGGCGAAGCCCTCGGCCGCGATCTCACCAGAGCTGGCGAGAAGAGCTATCGCTACGCGATGGAGATCGAGGCGAATGGTCCCCGTCAGCCGATCACCAGAGGCATCGTCGCGGTGACCGATGGACGGTACAAGCTCGTATACTCCCTCACCCACGACTCGGTCGAACTATTTGATCTGCTGGCCGATCCGGACGAGTCGAGAAACATAGCTCCGGAAAACGGCGAACTCGTCGAGCGCATGCAAACTGCCCTCATCGACAGGATAAGCAACGAGTGAGCGTGGCCCAAAGTTGATGGCCTCGCAGAGGATGCCCGTGCCCCGAGGGGAGTGGCGCGGCCCGCAGGCGACCCTGCACTTCGGTGCGGCCGGGCTCTTTAAGGTGCTTGCAGCACACCAATTCAAGATCTCGCCGCGTGCCTTCCGCGCAGTAGCCCGAATGTCCATCGAATCGGTCTCGCACAGCCTGGCTGGTCTTGCGCAGAAGGCGCTGCACGGAGGGGCTACCGCTGAAACGAAATCGCAAAAGCCGGTGTTCATCATCGGCCACTGGCGCTCCGGAACGACTCTGCTTCACGAGGCACTCTGTGCAGACCGTTCATTCAATTCCCCCAACACGTACGAGTGCCTCTTCCCGCAGCACTTTCTGCTGACAGAGGAGCGCTATCTGAAGGCAGAAGGGCGGCGCAGCGCTTTATCGCCTCGACCGATGGATGCGATGACGGTCTCGATGTCGTCACCACAAGAGGACGAGTTTGCACTGCTGGTGCTGGGCGCCCCGTCCTTCTATCGGTTGCTGCTCTTTCCCGGCCAGATGTCCCTGGGCAGAGGGTTGCTTTTGCCCAGTGAATGGGACTCGGGCGAAGTCGACAGCTGGAAGCGACTTTTTAGCGCCTTTCTGGGCGCTGTCTGTATGGCTCGGCCGGGTCGGCTGTTGCTCAAGTCACCGACGCATACCTGTCGCGTCGGCATGCTGCGTGAGATGTTTCCCGATGCTCAGTTTCTTCACATCGTTCGTCAGCCCTATGAGGTTTTCACTTCGACGTTGCGACTTTGGAACGAGCTGTTCGCGCTCTACGGGCTGCAGCGTTGGCTCTCGGAGGATCTGCCGCGGTTTGTTCTTGACATCGGGGAGGTGATGGAGCAGAGGCTCGAGGCAGACCTGCGTGGTCTACCGGAATCGAGCTACTGTTTGGTGCGCTACGAAGACCTCAGCAGCGATCCGGTTGGCCAGCTCGAGGCCATCTATCGACGACTTGGCTGGTCGACCCTCGCGGCGGCCCGAGCAGACTTCGAGGAATATTTCGCTGCACGCGTCGGGTATCGAACTGCAGGGGTGCGAGATCTGGACCCCGACCTGGCGGATCTCGTGAGGCAGCGCTGGGCCAGCATTTTCCGCAAGTACGATTATCCGGAGCGGCTGCCGACGTCCAAGAAAACCTAGCCATTCCCGCTCACTTGCTCAGCAGCTGCCGGCCCGACGTACGCCTCTCTCTCCAGGTGCAGCAGGATCTCCTGCGCCGCTTCCTCCGGCGCCAGCGCTGTCGTATCGACCGTGACGTCGGCATCGCTGGGTCGCTCATAGGGGTCCGAGACGCCCGTGAATTCCTTGATGATTCCTGCCCGGGCCTTGGCGTAAAGCCCCTTCCGGTCTCGCTGCTGGCAGATCTCGATAGGCGTTGCGACATGGACCAGGATGAAGCCGCCCAGCGGCTCGATGATGGTCCGCACTTCCTTACGAACCTTGTCGTACGGCGCGATCGGCGCACAGATAGCGATGCCGCCGTTCTTCGTGATCTCCGAGGCTACGAACCCGATGCGCCGGATGTTGATGTCGCGGTGCTCCCGCGAGAAGCCCAACTCCGAGGAAAGCTGCTTGCGCACGATATCGCCATCGAGAAGAGTCACGGGCCTGCCGCCCATCTCGAGCAGCTTCACGAGCAAGACATTCGCGATCGTGGACTTCCCGGCGCTGGGCAGGCCCGTGAAGAATACGGTGAACCCCTGGTGGTGCCGAGGGCGATGGGTGCGTTGCAGTTCCCGCGCCACTTCGGGGAACGTGAACCACTCGGGGATTTCACGACCCTCGCCCAGCCGGGCCCGCAGCTCCGTTCCAGAGATGCCGAGCACGCGCGCGCCGGCCGGGACTTCGTCCTCGGGGTAGTAGGCGCCCTGCTCCTCGACGTAGACCATCTGGCGGAACGGCACCATGGTTACGCCCAGCTCAGCCTCATGCTTGCGCAGCAGCTCCTGGGCGTCATACGGAGCGTAGAATGGCCGTCCCGCTGAGTCCTTGCCGGGACCCGCGTGGTCACGTCCTACAATGAAGTGCGTGCATCCGTGGTTCTTGCGGATGATGGCGTGCCAGACGGCCTCGCGGGGGCCGGCGAGGCGCATGGCGAGCGGGAGCAGGGCCAGCTTCACGGTGAAGGCGGGGTAACGCGCGAGAACCGCCTGATAGCAGCGGACTCGCGTATAATGGTCGACATCACCCGGCTTGGTCATGCCCACAACCGGATGGATGAGAAGATTGGCTTCCGCATCCCTGGCGGCACGCAGCGTCAGCTCGACGTGCGCTCGATGCATTGGGTTGCGCGTCTGGAACGCCACGACCCGGCGCCAGCCCAAGCGGGCGAATTCGGCGCGCAGCTCGGCCGGCGTCAGCCGGAGCGCGCGGAAGTCGTAGTGGAAGGGCAGGTGCACGCCCTCGACGCGGCCGCCCAGGTAATACGGATTCGTTCGCTCGAGAAGGTGGGCGACGCCGGGGTGCTCCAGGCTCATGGTCCCGTAGACCGCCTCGGCCTCGCGCTCGCGGTCGGGCTCCCATACCGCCTCGACGTGCAGAGCCGCGAGCATCGTGCCTTCAGGGTCGCGCAGCGCCACGTGCGCGCCTGCGTCGAGCCTGCGGGCGAATTCTCCGCTGATGTCCAGGGTGACGGGCATCGGCCACAGCGTGCCATCCGGGAGGCGCATCCCGTCGCGTACGCCCTCGTACTCAGCCTTGGTCATGAATCCACGGAGGGGCGAAAATCCGCCGTTCAGCAGCAGTTCCAGGTCACAGAGCTGCCGCTCCGTCAAGTCCCAGGACGGCCAGTCGCGGGACCGCGCCCGCAGCTCCTCACACCGCTGGGCAGCGGCCATCAATGCGGCGAGAACCCCGCCATGAGACGGGATCGGGCCAGGTGGCATCGTCGCTCACGAAGTTGACATCGGTCGATGTCGGACACGCCGGATTTGGTCCTCTGGCGGTGCCCTTGTTCTTGACTTCAGTGTCGCTTCTCAAGGAGAAGGAGCGCGCTGCTGCCGTAACGTGACAGCAACGGATGGCTCATGACAAAGAGGTCATACTCCAGAAGCCAGTGGGAGGGTAGTCTGCCCATTCCCGGAAACAGCAGCGCGTGCCTCCGCACAGAGACCAGGCGGAGGGAATGCCGAGCGGCGACTGCGAGCGTCTCATCGACTGTCATCCTGTTCAGTGAGTATCCGACGCGGCTCCGTAGACGCTCACGAAGAGAGTAATAGGAGTGAATGAGTCGGGTAAGACTGCGACTGCTATCCGTGATCTGAAGGATGCACCGACCTCCTGCCCGGAGGAGCCTCGAGATTTTGTCAATGGTCTGATCGACGGAGCCAACGTGCGCGAGCACGCCGATACAGAGAACGATGTCATACGGATCTTCGAGCGGCAGCTCCAGAAGGTCGGAATAGACATAACGGACTCGGGAGCGGAGATGCTCAGGCGTGCGACTGCGGGCTCTGTCCAGCATGGCCTGGGACAGATCGACCATCGTGACCTGATTGTTCTGCAGCACGAACTGCAGGGAAAGTGTACCGTCACCACAGCCAAGGTCGAGGATTCGCTGCGAGCGAATATCCCCAAGCATCTCCCTGACGAGTACGGCTCTCGAGGCAATGTTGTGGTTGTCCGACAGGTAGGTGTCGGGGTTCCTGAAGTAGGCCCGCACTCTTTCAGTCCTGGATACCATTGGGGCTCCTAAACGGGGAAGCCATCGCCGTGCCGCACGCGCCCATAGCCATCGTCGAGACGCACGAGATCGTCCAGTTCGGGCGTAGAATGGAAAGGATAGGAGATTCAAAGGGCCTTTTTGGCTGATCAGGAAGGTAGGGCGAGGGGTCAGGGCGGACAAGGAAGACTCGGCGAGTAGAGAGGAAGGGGAGAGGGCGCGCCGGCGGCCGCACAAAGGGACTTTGGATCCGGTAACGAAGGTTCGAATCCTTCCGGGCTAATGCGGTTCTTCTTCAGGGCCAGGCTAGAGCCGCGAGCATCGTGAGCACCACGCTCGCACCGTTCACCTGCTCATTCGTCAGTCGTCCGGCACGCTGAAGCGACGCGCCCAGCAGGCTGTCGAGAGCGTTTCCCGCCACGCCGAAGACGCCGACGGCCAGCGCGGTGCCCCGGGATAGCCCGGGAAGCAGGACGGCGGTCGCGACAGCGAACAGGGCACTGCCGAGTAGACCCGCGAGGCACCCGACGACCGAGATGCCGCCGTCCGTTCCGGGTGGCACGGGCGCAAGAGTCGTGATGAGGTACGCCCTGGCTCGAGCGGATGCGCCCACTTCGGCGGATGCGGTGTCGCTCACCACAACAGCCAGGCCGGCCAGGGCGGCGGCTTCCCACGGGGCGGGATCCGTGACAACCCGGGCCACGACGACGGCCAGTACCTGCGGACCGGCGCTGTAAAGGAAGTTAGTCGCCCGCCAACGCGCCACGTCGGAGCCACCCGTGGTCAGCCGAGTGATGAGCTTCGCCATCGTGATCAGTACAAAGGCGGCGATGAAACTGAGGAACACTGGCGGGTCCGCGACGACCCAGGCCACGACCGCGAGGACTACGAACGTAGCCAAAGCGCCCGCGGGCATCCGGAAGAGCCACGCCAGCGCTGCCGCGGCCGCGAGCAAGAGGCTCGTCAGCGTGGTGAGGCTCACGGACACCACGCACTCAGTCGCGGAACACCTGGAGGCCGCGATCGTCGGCACCCCTTGAGCGGAGCGGCTCCGGAGTCGAGAATAAGGAGGCCGTCCGATTCAGCCGTGGTCAGCGCCCTTACCCCACGCAACGTTCCGTTGCGTGGGGACCCCGGGCTCGAGTCAGCGCTCTGTGGGGCTTGCATTGAGCAGCACGTTTGCAGCCGTTCTCACCATCTGGTCGGTGACCAGCACCCCGGCGGGGCTGGAAGGCGCGCGACATACGCCTCTCCATCCTATCGCCTCCCCGCAAGTCGTTTCACCCGCTCCCCCGCAGGCCGACGCACGGCAGGCGCGCATCGCCGCGCGCTCGGCGCAGCGCGAGTTCGAGCGGATCCGCCGCAACCACCTTCCCGTCAGGCTCGACGCGGGTAGCGCTCCCTGCGACGAGGTCATCGGCCGCTTCTGTCTGTGGCACGGCGGTGACGATGCCTGGGAACCGGTCCCGGAGCCGTCCGTCGTGATGTCCGCCCGCAGTGACCTGATCGCGGAACTGGAGTCCGCCCGGCGTGTTCTTCCCGGCGACTGGTGGATCAGCGGGCAGCTGGTCCACTATCTGATCGAGGCGGGACAGAGTAAGGAGGCCGAGGCCGTGGCGCACGCCTGCGAGGCCGACTCGTGGTGGTGTTTCGCGCTGCAAGGATATGCGCTGCACGAGTCCAAGGAGTACGAGCAAGCGGATTCTGCGTTCGCGGCCGCGCTCCGGTTGGCGCCGGCCGAGGAGCGGCACGACTGGACGGACGTGTCGGTCTTGTTGGAGCGGGGAGCGTCGGGCCGCTACCGCCGTTTGAGCGAGGCCGAGCGGGGCCGCTTCGAGGAACGATTCTGGTGGCTGGCCGACCCGCTGTATCTCATGTCCGGCAACGAGCGACGCACCGAGCACTTCTCTCGCCTGGTCATGGACCGGATCCAGGATGATGCACGATCACCGTTCGGGGTGCCGTGGGGTTGGGATCTGCGCGAGATCGTCCTGCGCTACGGCTGGCCCGCCGGCTGGGAGCGCGTGCGC
>JACQVC010000220.1 GCA_016209995.1 Gemmatimonadota bacterium | reverse complement strand
GTCGACTTCAGCTACGAGGTATCGCGGTCGCTGGCGGCCTGCGAAGGCGCGATTCTCCTCGTGGACGCGAAGCAGGGCATTCAGGCGCAGACGCTGTCGAATCTGTTCCTGGCGCTGAACGCCGGGCTCGAGATCATTCCGGTGATCAACAAGATCGACCTGGCCGGGGCCGAGCCGGAACGGTGGCAGCGTGATCTGGCCGAGCTGCTGGGCGTCGACCCGGCGAGCGTCCTGCTGGCCAGCGCAAAGGAAGGTCGCGGCATCGCTGAGATCCTGGAGGCGGTGATTCAGAGGGTCCCCGCGCCGCAGGGGGATCCGCAAGAGCCCCTGCGCGCGCTCATCTTCGACTCCTACTACGACAAGTATCTGGGCGCGATTCCGACGATCCGCGTAGTGGACGGCGTCTTAAGCACGGGCATGAGGATCACGTTCGGAACCGTGGATGCGGAGTACGACGTGGCTGAGGTGGGTTACCTGCGGCTGAAGCGCGTGCCGCTGCCGGAGCTGAGTCCGGGCGAGGTGGGGTACGTGGTGGCGGCGATTCGCAATGTTTCGCACACGAAGGTGGGTGATACGGTGCTGGATGCACAGCGCCGAGCGAGCGAGCTGCTGCCCGGATACCGTGAGATCCGGTCCATGGTGTTTGCGGGGCTCTACCCCACGGAGACGGAGGCGTACGAGGAGCTGCGAGACGCGCTCGCCAAGCTCGCGCTGAACGACGCCAGCCTGCGCTCGGAGCCCGAGACGTCGACGGCCCTGGGGTTCGGCTTCCGCTGCGGCTTCCTGGGGCTGCTGCACATGGAGATCGTCCGCGAGCGTCTCGAGCGCGAATTCGAGCTCGAGCTGATCACGACGGTGCCCAACGTTGAGTATCATGTGACGCTCACGGACGGCACAGCCCTGCCGATCGAGAACCCGACTCATTTTCCGGAGCCGTCTCGCATCGAGCGCATCGAGGAACCGTACATCCGGGGCCGCATTGTCTGCCCCTCCGAGTACATCGGCAACGTGCAGAAGCTGTGTCACGAGCGCCGCGGCATCTTCGTTTCCATGCGCTACCTGGACCCACAGCGCGTGGAGCTCGAGTACGAGCTGCCGCTGGCGGAGGTCATCCTCGACTTCTACGACCGCCTGAAGGGATCCACGCGCGGGTTCGCCGGTTTCGACTACGAGTTTCTCGAATACCGGCCCGGCGACCTGGTGAGGCTGGACATTCTCATCAACGGCGAAGCCGTGGACGCGTTCAGTGTGATCATCCATCGCGACAAGGCGTACGAGCACGGACGCGACCTGACGGCCAAGTTGAGGGAGCTGATCCCGCGCCAGCTGTTCGAGGTCGCGCTGCAAGCCGCGATCGGCGCGAAGATCATCGCGCGCGAAAGCATCCGTCCGCTGCGCAAGAACGTGACGGCCAAGTGCTATGGCGGCGACGTGACGCGCAAGCGCAAGCTGCTCGAGCGCCAGCGTGAGGGTAAGCGCCGGATGAAGCAGGTCGGCACGGTGGAGATACCGCAGGAGGCGTTCCTGGCGGTGTTGAAGATGGGGGAGTGAGGTCGGCTTCCCAATGGACCTGGTCGTACGGGCGCCGAACCACCTGGGTGACCTGGTCCTCGCGCTGCCGGCTCTGAGGTCGGCCGCCGGAGATGTGGTCGTCGTGGAGCCGCTGGCCTCGCTGGCGGCCATGGGTCTGGCCACCACGCGCGTGATCCCCCTCGCGCGAGGCCCGCGTGGATTCCTGCGCGTGGCGCGCGAGCTCAGAGCTTCGGGTTACCGGCGGGGAGTGCTGCTGACGCGTGCGTTCTCGGCCGCGCTGCTCTTTCGCGTCGGAGGCGTGGCCCAGCTTCGCGGCACGGCCACGGACGGGCGCTCGTTCCTGCTCGAGGAGGCGCTCGACCCGGCCCGGCTTCGTGGCCGGCACCGCGCCCTGCAGTACCTGGAGCTGACCGGCGCCCTTCCGCACGCGAACACACGTTGGCCTGGGGACCCCAGCGCCTTACCCCACGCAAACGTGCGTTCGCGTGGGGACGCCAGGGCCGCGCTGCTGGAGGCCGGGGACTCGCCGCTCCTGGTGCCGCCGGCAGCGGACGTCAACGCTTGGCGCGAGCGGTTGAGCGTAGGCGGCAGGCCTCTGGTAGGGATTGCCCCCGGGTCGAAAGCCACCTCGCGACGCTGGCCGGCCGAGCGCTTTGAGGCGCTGGTCGAGCGGTTGCTCGCGCTCGGTGTCGGGGTGGCGGTATTCGGGGGGCCGCACGAATGTGCGCTCACCGCCCGCGTGAGCGGCGGGCCCGCGAGAGCCCCACGGGCAGCGGACCTGGGCGGCCAAATCGACCTGCGAGCGTTGGCCGCGGGGTTCCGCGCCTGCGATCTTGTGGTGGCGAACGACAGCGGGCCGATGCATCTGGCGGCGGCCGTCGGCACGCCGACGCTCTCCCTTTGGGGAGCAGGGGACCCGGTAGAGACGGCGCCGCTCGGGTCGGGTCACCGCCGGCTCGTGCATGCCGAGCTGTCCTGTGTGCCGTGCGTGAAGAACGAGTGTCCCCGCAGCGGTGCGGGCGAAATCCTCGCGCAAGCGGAGCGCGAATGCCTGGCGCTGATCACCGTCGAGGATGCGATGGAAGCCGTAGCGGCGATGCTGGCAAGATCCACGCTAGCTCTTCAGCCACGCGGCGGCCGCAAGGGTAACCGGGAGTTGTGAGCTCTGAATGAGCGCGACCGGCAAGAACCGAAGCGAAGCGGAGGTCAGCGAAGGGGAGGGGAG
>JACQVC010000217.1 GCA_016209995.1 Gemmatimonadota bacterium | reverse complement strand
GTATTCAGGCTTGTAGCCGAGGTGCCATTTGCCGAACAGACCGGTGGTGTAGCCGTTGTTCTTGACCAGTTGCGGCAGCGAGCGGCCGGTCGCGGCGAGCCCCTGCTCGCGCGCGGGCCCGCCGGTACCGAGCGGCCGCTCGAGCACGACGCGCTGCTGGTACCGGCCCGTGATGAGACCGGCGCGCGTCGGCGTGCAGGTGGCGCCGTTGGCGTAGAAGTCGGTCAGCCTGACACCTTCCCGCGCCAGCCGATCGATATTCGGCGTGCGGATGTCGGGAGCGCCGTAGCTGCCGATGTCGCCGTAGCCGACATCGTCGGTCATGATGAGGACGACGTTCGGGCGGCCGGCGTCCGCCGGCGCCTGCCCTGCGGGGGACGGTCCGGTGACGGCGAGCGCGAGGACGACCAGGGTGGCGAGTCGTCGCATGGTGCCTCCTCAGAACTTCCGGCTCCAGGTGGCCGGCCAGCGCTCCACGACGACCTTCTTCTCGGTGTAGAAGTCGACCGCGTCGCGGCCCTGCGCGTGCAGGTCGCCGAAGAAGCTGTCCTTCCAGCCCGAAAACGGGAAGTACGCCATCGGGGCCGCGACCCCGACGTTGATCCCGACGTTGCCCACGCGGGCCTCGTACCGGAACTGCCGCGCGGCGGCGCCGCTCGAGGTGAACAGACACGCCATGTTGCCGTAGGCGGCGCGGTTGACGATCGCGATGGCCTCCTCGACCGACGAGGCGCGCATCACGCTCAGCACGGGGCCGAAGATCTCGGTGTGCGCAATCTCGCTCTCCGGATCGACGTCGGCCAGAATCGTCGGCCCGATGAAGTGGCCCTGTTCGTATCCGGAAACGCGGGCACCGCGGCCGTCGACGATCGCCTTGGCGCCGCCGGCCACCCCCTTGGCGATGAGCCGTTCGATACGGTCCTTGCTGTCGGCAGAAATCACCGGACCCATTTCCACGCCCGCTTCGAGGCCGTAGCCCACCTTCCTGGAAGCGGCCGCTTCCCCGATGCGCCCGGTGAACAGGTCGGCGGCCTCCGCCACGGTGATGACGACCGACGAGGCCAGGCAGCGCTGGCCGGCGCACCCGAACGAGGAGTCGGCGGCGATGCGCGTGGTCATGTCCATGTCGGCATCGGGCAGCACCACGATCGGGTTCTTGGCGCCGCCCTGGCACTGCGCGCGCTTGCCGTTGGCAGCCGCCCGGGCGTACACGTGCCGCGCCACCGGCGTCGAGCCCACGAATGAGATGGCGCGCACATCGGGATGATCGACGAGCGCGTCGACCGCGTCGCGGCCGCCGTGCACGAGATTGACGACGCCCGGCGGGAATCCCGCCTCTTCGATGAGCTGCATCACCCGCGCCATGGTCGTCGGCGTCTTTTCAGACGGCTTCAGCACGACCGTGTTGCCGCAGGCGACGGCGTACGGCATGAACCAGAGCGGAATCATGCCAGGGAAGTTGAACGGCGTGATGACGCCGACCACGCCGACCGGCTGGCGAATCATCAGCTCGTCGATCCCCGAGGCGATGTCCTCCAGGCCGGCACCCATCATGAGTGACGGAATGCCCGTGGCCACCTCGACGTTCTCGAACCCGCGCTTGAGCTCGCCTTCCGACTCGCCGAGCGTCTTGCCGCACTCGAGCGTAATCACGCGCGCGAGGTCGGCGACGTGTGCGTCGAGCAGGGTCTTGAGCCGGAACAGGGGCTGAATCCGGTCGCCGGGCGGGACGCGCCGCCACGAGGTGAACGCCGCGGAAGCGGCGGCGACCGCAGCGCCGACATCCTTGGCCGAAGACAACGGCGCCGCCGCGATCGTTTCGCCGGTGGCGGGGTTGCGCACGGGCAGCGTCTCGCGGGCGGCAGCGGCCGTCCAGCGGCCGCCAACGTAATTGAGCAGAGTGCCTTGGGCGATCACGGGAGTCTCCATTTGAGGACTCAGGGCTCAACGCCCCGGTCGGTAGGGCCGGGTCTTCAGACCCGACCCAGGCGGGTCTGAAGACCCGAGTCTACCTGCAGCCGCGCGGGGTGCGCCGGCTGACTACGGTACTACAATCGCGCGCCCGACGATCTCGCCGCGGCTCAACATCTGGTACGCGGTGTCGGTTTCGGCCAGCGGAAACCGCCGGGTCACCATCGTCTCGGGGTGAAACACGCCCGCGGCCGCCAGGCGGATGATCTCCGGCATGTCGGCGCGGGTGCGGGCGCCGTAGGATCCGATGATCCGCAGCCCGCGCCGGACGAGGCGCGTGATGCCGACCGAGGCGGCCGTCTGCCCGGCGGCAATCCCTACGGCCACCATGCGCCCGCCGTCGCGGATGATGCCGAGCGCCTGCTCGAAGGTTTCGGGCCGGCCCAGCACTTCGAACGCGACGTCCACGCCGGCCCCGTCTGTCAGCTCCTGCACGCGCTTGAGGACATCGGTCGAGGCGCCGTTGATCACGTCGGTGGCGCCGAGCCGCCGGGCGATGTCGAGCTTGTCGTCCCGTACGTCCACGGCGATCACCTGGGACGCACCGAACGCCCGCGAAATCTGGATGACGTTGAGTCCGACGCCGCCCGCCGCGACGACCGCCACCCGCTCGCCGCCGCGGAGATCGGCGGCGTGACGCACGGCGCCGTACGCGGTGAACACGGCGCACCCGAGGATGGCGGACTCGTGCACCGGGAGCGTGGCGGGCAGCTCGAAGACGTCGGTCGCCGGCACCACCGCATACTCGGCCAGGCCCGCCATCGAATACATCGCGATCGGCGATCCGTCGGTCCGCCGGAGACGGCTGGTGCCGTCGTACAGCGTGCCGCGCAGCCGGTTCATCGCGAAGAAGCTGTCGCACAGGTCGTCACGGCCGATGCCGCAGTAGCGGCAGAAGCCGCACGGCATGATGAAGGCGCAGGCCACCACGGTGCCCGGCGCCGGTCCCTTCACGCCGGGCCCGAGCGCCACAATCGAGCCGGTGATCTCGTGGCCGAGCGCCGCGGGCGTCGGAAACGCGACCTCGGCCTTGATGACGTGCAGATCGGTGTGACACACGCCGCACGCGCTGACCTTCACGAGCACCTCACCCTCGCGCGGCTCCGGAATCGGAATCCGCTCGATGTGCAGGCTGACGGGGGCCGTGTTCAGACTCGCTGCTGACATCAAAACCATGGGGCTCCCCCGAATCCCGAAT
>JACQVC010000020.1 GCA_016209995.1 Gemmatimonadota bacterium | reverse complement strand
GTCCACGGCCAGCGTATACTGGACCAGGTCGTTCGTCCCGATCGAGAAGAAATCGCAGTGCCGCGCCAGCTCCGCGGCGTCGAGCGCGGCGGCCGGCGTCTCTATGAGGATGCCCAGCTTGATGCCGACGTTGAAGGGTAGCCCGCGATCGCGTAGAGTCTCCTCCTCTTCCGCGATGAACTCACGTGTGCGCTGAACTTCCTCGACATCGTTCACGAGCGGAAGCATGATGCGAACGTCCCCGTGCGCGCTGGCACGAAGCAGGGCGCGCAGCTGGGTGCGGAAGAGATCCGGCATATCCAGGCACACGCGGATGGCCCGCCAGCCGAGGAAGGGGTTCTCTTCCGACGGCATACTCAGGAACATCGGGAACTTGTCGCCGCCGATGTCGAATGTGCGAATGTAGACGGCTCCGCCTGGAAAGGCCTCGGCCACGCGGCGATACGCTTCGTACTGCTCCTCCTCGTCGGGCATGGCGGTCCGGCCCACGACCAAGAATTCGGTGCGGAAGAGGCCGACCCCGTGGGCGCCGTGCTTGCGCGCCGCCATGGCTTCGGCGGGTTGATCGAGGTTGGCGCGCAGCGAGATGAAGCGGCCATCGAGGGTCACGGGCTCGACATGGGCGAGGATCGCGAGCTCCTTCTCCCAGGCCTGGATTTCGGCTTCGCGCTCCGTGTACTTCCTGCGCTCCTCGGCGGTAGGTGCGACGATCACGCGTCCACCCCGCCCGTCCAGGATCAGCTCGTCTCCGGTCTGCACCCGCTCCGAGAGGTCACCCAACCGCACGACCACGGGGATCCCCATCGATCGCGCCAGAATGGCCCAGTGAGAGGTGCGGGTTCCGGCGTCCGTCGCGATTCCGTGGATTCGGTTGCGGTCGAGCTGCACGGTGATGCTGGGCGTGAGATCGCGCGCCACCAGGATCACGCCATGGCCGTCCACCGCAGTGGAGTGGTCCGGGTCCGGCAGCCCCAGCAGCCGGTGCAGGACGCGGATCTGGACGTCTTCGAGATCGCTCAGCCGGTCCATGACCAGCGGGTGCGAGGCGTGAGACCACTTCGACTTCATTTCCAGGATCCGCCACTCGAATGCACGTGCCGCGCTCAGGTGGTTCTCCCGAATGTAGGTCTCGACGCCGCGGATGAGATCCTCATCATCGAGCATCACGACCTGCGGCTCGAAGATGCGGGCTTCCACGGCGCCCAGTCGCGAGGATGCCTCCGCCTGGATTTCGCGCAGCCGTATCTTCGCCCAGTCCCTGGCCTCGTGTAGTCGTGCGATCTCGCGCTCGACCTCGCTCGCAGAGATGGACGCGTGCGGTACGGACGGCACCTCCCAGTGGAGAACATGGGCCCGACCGATAACGATTCCCGGCGACGCGGGCATGCCTTCGTAGCCCAAACTCATAGCTCGCCCTCTTCCTCGTCGAAGCCCCGAGCGACGAGCGCCGCGAGGCTGCTCACGGCCCTGGCGGCGTCAGGGCCCACCGCGCGGATTGTGATCTGACTTCCGCACTCTGCCGCCAGCATCATCACACCCATGATACTCTTGGCATTTACCGTGAGATCTCCCTTGGAAACGGTGATCTCCGATTCGAACTTACTCGCCAGCTTGACGAGCTCGGCGGCCGGCCGAGCGTGCATTCCCGCGGGATTCACGATACGGGTCGGCTGTTCGACCACCAGTTGCTTGGTCATCGCCCCAATCCGTATCCGAGAATCGCGAACGTGGCGAAGCACAGGAGCACGACGGCGGCCTTGCGCGTCACGGCCCCATGATAGGCGCCCAGAGCCATGCTCAAGGCGCCCAGGATGGCGAACCCCCATAACAGTCGCGCGCCGGACACGATTCCGCTGAGCAACAGCAGCGGGACGAGGACCCCCAGCAGAAAGGTTGCTGCCGCAGCCGCGAGATCCCCCAGTCGCACCAATCCTGCGTTCTTGAGCGGCTCGCCCAGCAAGTTTCGCACCTTCAGACCCAGGCGGAACCCCCAGATCCGCAGACCCAAATGTCCGACGTTGTACACGAGCAAGAAGGCGACGGCCGCCGCCCACGGCGCGACGCCGGCACTGTACAGGACAAGCGCCAGCAGCAGTGTCGCCGGCAGCCAGGCGGCCCACACCAGGCGATCGCCCAGGGCCCCAAGCGGCCCGCGTACGGCCGCCTTGAACCGTTCGATCAATTGAGACGCCGCCCGATCGCGCTCCAGAGCGGCGACCGCGCCCAGCGCCATCGGCGCCAGATACGGGTGGCTGTTGAACAGGTCGCTGTGCCGGCCTATAGCCTCGCGTAAGCCCGCGTCGTCTTCCCGGTAGGCTTCGCGCAATACCGGCAGCAGCGCAAAGGCGAATCCGGATCCGAGCATCGTCCGGTAGTTCCATGATCCCTGGATCGCGAAAGACCGCAGCAAAACAGCCCAAGGTATGCTCGGCGTCGGCCGGCTCATCGCGCGATCACCGCGATACAGCCGATCACGACTCCATAGGTGAATACAGCACGCCAGCGCCCCAGCCCCCCGAGCGTGCGGAGCAACGCCCCGAGGGGAGCGGCGGCCCCGGCCGCGAGCAGTCCCAGCGTCCATGGCTCGTCGAGTGGCCAGGCGAGCGCAAACCGCGGCGTCACTAGAATTCCCACCACCGCTCCCACGCTGACCAGCAGGGCGCCCCTCAGGAAATCGAGGGCCAGTGCGGCGAATTGAGCACGCATCACCTTCTGGGGCGTTACCGGGCCCGCCGCGGGATCGGGAACCATTCTCCCGTTGAGGAGCCTCAAGTAGATCACGGAAGCCCCGCAGACCTCTGCCCACACGAGACCTAGCACGCAGGCGAGCGCGAGCCCGCCGGCTCCGGGAGCCGCACCGGCCGCCAGGGTCGCCACGACCGCCGCGGGACCCGCCTCCGGGAAACGGGCGCCTCCGACCGGCAGCACGCAAAGCTGAAACATCTCGAGCACGGCGCCTACGGCCGCTCCCTCCATGGGCGATCCAATGGCCGCGCCCGTCAGGGTGCCCGCGATGAACGGACGAGAAATCATGAACTGCCCGAACGAGGTTCCATCCAGGGCCACGATGCCACCGAGAAGCACAGCGATCGCCAGGTCCGCGCCCATGGCTACTCTAGTTGTCGTACCTCAGGGGCGCAGGAGATCCGCGAGGGCCACGGCCTTCGAGCCCGGCAGATCCTGAGCCACTACTGCGACGTTTTCCGCCGCGATCTGCTCCAGCATGGCGCGATCGGCGGCGCTCAGGAAGACGTACGGCAGTACGCGCTCGCGACCCGCGGCGTAATGGATTCCTCCGATGTTCACTCGCTCTCCAGACAGCGCACCGCCTCGGGCCAATCCGCGCATGGTCTCCAGGTCTCGAACCAGCAGTAGTGATCGGCGGGCATCGGCACGCCACTGCGGGAGGCGTACCCTCGCGTCCGCGACATTCGCGAAGGTAACCTCCAGGTCTTCGGGAAGGCCCAGTGCATAAAGTTCCTGCTCCCAAGTACTTGTCGCAAGCTGATCGTCCACTACGATGATCCGTTGCGGCTGGAACTTCGCGCCCCAGCTCACCAGAACCTGCCCGTGGATCAGTCGTTCATCGACCCGATAGAGCAGGATCGCCATGCGGGTCTGTGGCGGGGGAGCAGCAGATCCCTGCTCTCCCTCTGGCCAGGAGGCGAGGGACGAGCTCTTGCAGCGACAGGTCCCGGTGGAACACGAAATCCAGAAGCAGCGGGAGATTCGCGCCAAAGATGACCGCGCGCTGCTCCTGGTTCTGACAGAGCTTGCGGGCGGCGACCGCGCAGCTACCCGTAGGAAGGTCGACAAACACGACGAGGGGACCAGTGCCGGCCACCGCGGCGAGATCTTCCGAGAGCTTCTGCGGCGAACAGCCCTCGTTGCTCACCGCGACCAACGCGTCGGCGGCATCACCCGCGATGCGCCGGACGGCGTGCACGAGGCCCATGGCCAGCTCGCCGTGGGCTACCACGATTCCCCGTACGGGCGTCTGCTCACTCATAGTCCTCTTCGAGGTACTCGCGACGATGCTCGCGCGGCAGGCGCATCACATCTTTGAGGCGTCGATCGAAGGCCTTGGCCGTGTCTACTCCAGCCACCTTGAGGAGGTGGTTCATGGCCACGACCTCACACATCACGGTGATATTCTTGCCCGGATTCAGCGGGATGGTGACCTTCGGGAGGTTCACGCCTAGAATCTGTATCTCCTGCCCGGCGAGGCCGGTGCGATCCAGCGAGTCGGCTTCGCTCCAGTCCTCCAGCTGGACCACGACCTCGACCCGTTTTTGCTGGCGGATCGCCCGAATGCCGAAAAGCGTCTTCACGTCCACGATGCCGATGCCGCGGATCTCCATGTGATGGCCCTGCAGGTTGTGACCGCGACCGATCAGGACATCATTGCCTCGCCGGGTGACGATCACCACGTCGTCGGCAACCAGACGATGACCCCGCTCTACCAGATCGAGCACACATTCGCTCTTGCCGATACCGCTCCGGCCGACGAAGAGCAGCCCGCTCCCGAACACATCCGCAAGCGACGCGTGTAGGGTCATGGAGGGGGCGAATACGTCTTCCAGGTACGGCTTGATGCGCTGGTAGAACTCGCCGGTCTTGAGGTTCGACCGGACGATGGGAATCCCCTTGCGTTGGGCGATCTCGAGGAAGCGCGGAGGAACGTCCTGCGCCTTCGTGATGAAGATGGCCGGAATCGGTGCGGACATCAGATTCTCGAGCACGAGCGCGGCCCGCTCGTCGCCCAGGCTGGCGAGGTAAGTCATCTCGGTCTCGCCGAACACCTGGAGCCGACCGCCGGCAAGGCGCCGGGTGTATCCGGCCAGGGCCAGACCCGGACTCGAGATCTCCGGATCCGTCACGGCCCGATCCAGTGAGCAGCCGTTCGTGAGGATCTCGAGGGCGAGGCTCTCCGCTTTGGTATCGAACAGCTCTTTGACCGTCAGGGCTCGTTCCAAGGCGGCTCAGCTCTCCACGGCGGAGGATTCGAAGGGTTTCGAGGCCTGGTGCTGCCGCCGCTGCTCGCGCTGGCGGCGCAATCTCCGGCTCATACGACGAACCAGTTTGTCCAACGCCTCGTCGAACTCGAGACCGTCGGCCTTCGCCACGATGGCCTCCTCGCGCGGAACGACGAGCACGGCCTCGATGCGCTTCAGGTGGGCTTCGGCATCGAACACCAGCTCGGCGGACGCGAGGCGGGGCTCATACTTGAGCATCTTCTGCACCTGTCTCTCGGCACGCGCTCGAATCGCGGGAGGGACCTCGCAATGGCGCGCTGCGACTTGAATTCGCATGCAAACGCTCCTGCTGCTATGGGTTAAGGGGCCAGAGACGAGTTCCGCTTGCCACGATCCAGTAAGCGGAGGCTTCGGCCCGGCATCCCGACCAGGCGCACCGATCCGCTGGTTCGCCGACCTGCTAAGGACCTACCGCAAGGAGTGTCCCGGTGTTCCCTCCTTGCTGGCGCACGGCCGCTGCACGCGTCCCTACGCGCGCGCTGGCCAGCCGCAGGACGACTTCGGGCAACAGCGGCAACCTATGTATGAGGGGATGCGGCTGCCAGATAGCCTTCGACTCTGCGGGCCGCCTCGTCCCAGGAGAAGCCTTCAGCGAACCGGCGAGCGGCCCTTCCCATGCGCTCACGCAGGGCAGGATCGCGCACCACGTCGGCGATCCGTTGCGCCAACGCGGAAACGTCGCCATGGGGCACCAGGAATCCGGTCTCGCCGTCCACGACCGAATCGCGCAGCCCGGGCGAATCGCTCGCGACGGTCGGCGTGCCGCAGGCAGCGGCTTCAACGTTGGTGATGCCCCAGCCTTCCTTTAGCGAGGTGAGCACGTGAACCCAGGCACGCCGCAGCAGCTCGCGTTTCTTCTCCTCGGAGACGAACCCGAGGAACTCGACGGCGGAGCCCAACCCCAGACGATCGCGCAGCCGTAACAGCATATCGTGTCGATCACCCTGCCCGGCGATCAGCGCCCTGACCTGATGCCCCTGGTTCCGCAGCCGAGCCACGGCCCGCAGCACCAGGTCGACACGCTTGTAGCGCCGCAGCCGCCCGACATAGAGGATGGTCGGCTCCGGGAAGCGGGCGACGTCAGTGGCGATCGTGTAGAAGCCGAGGTCGATTCCGTTGGGAATGACCTCGATGTCGCTGGCGGCGAGGCCCCGCTGCACCAGCTCAGCCCGCGTACTCGAGGATATGGCGATAGTCGGCACGCGGCGATAGACCAGCGGGATCGGGCGCTCGAGCGCCCAGGTAGCGGCGGCCAGCGGCAGCGAGGCCTCCTGGAACGCGGCCGTACCGAACAGGTGATGCACGAGCAACACGATCGGTCGCTTCACCCACAGTGGCGTGAAGAAAGGGACCTTGTTCAGATCCTCGACCACGACGTCGAAAGGTTGATGGCGGAGGTGCGCAGCGTAGTAGCGGCGAGCCGCCAGGCTCAAGGAGTAGCGCCCGCCCGTCCGGTGAACTTCGATCCCGTCCAGCTCGGCGCGCTGCGGTGCACCGGGCCAGCCGGCGCACACCAGGGTCACCCGATGGTTCCGGGTGGCCAGGCGCCCGAAGATTTCGTGAAGATGGATCTCGGCCCCGCCCGCCTGGGGGTTCTCTCGGTCCTGCCAATTGAAGATCAGGATCTTCATGACTCGGACAGGCTCTCCGTGCGCTTGAGTAGCGCATCGAGCACTCCGTTCACGAAGCGGACGGACTCGTCGCCTCCGTATTTCTCCGCCAGCCGGATGGCCTCCTGGATCGAGACGCGGGGAGGGATATCAGCGAAGTAAAGGATCTCGACGGCTCCCAGCCTGAGTACCTGGCGGTCAAGGGAGGAAAGGCGTTCCAGACGCCAGTTCTCCAGCACGTCCTGGAGCTTGCGATCCACTTCATCCAGGTGACTGGCGAGTTGCTCGAGCACTCGCCGTATGTAAGGCTGACGAGCCGGGGCGATCTTGCGCGTGGCGAGGGTCGTCTCGAGGACGGCAGCGAGGGGAACCGCGCGATTCAGAGCCTCCCACCCATAGAGGATCTGGATGATCCACGCACGGGCCCGGCTGCGGTCACGGACCGAAGCCCCCGTTCTGGACTCGCGGGCGCTCACCCTCCGCTATTCGATCTGCCGGAGGAGGCCGCACATCTCGAGCGCACAGCGTGCAGCGTCCCACCCCTTGTTTCCCGCCGCCTTGGCTCCCGCACGTTCGAGTGCTTGTTCCAGCGTGTCGGTGGTCAGCAGTCCAAACGTCACCGGCATGGCAGCCGTCCGAGCAATGTCGGCGATTCCCTGGGTAGCCGCGCCCGCCACGTACTCGAAGTGGGGCGTCGCTCCGCGGATGACGCAGCCCAGGGCCACAATGCCGTCGTGCCTTTTCAGGGCCGCCACACGCGCGAGCGCCGCGGGCAGCTCGAATGCGCCAGGCACCCAGTAGACATCGATCGCGGAGTCTTCGACCCGGTGCGCCAGCAGGCACTGCCGCGCGCCGGCTAACAGCTCCTTCGTAACGAGCTCGTTGAACCGACTCACCACGACGGCGAAGCGCTTTCCCACGCCGTCCGGGTCTCCGACGATCTCGTTCAAGGCTTTCTGCGCAGTGGTCAGCAGCGCCTCCGGGCGCTCGACGCTCCCTTAGCAGGTCGCTGAAGTTCTTCAGCGACCTGCTAGAGGATGTGTCCGAGCTTGAGGCGCTTCGTGTGCAGGTATTCCTCGTTGTGTTGACCGGGCGTAACGCGCAGGGGTTCGCGTCCTGAGATGTTGAGGTTGTAGCCCTCGAGCCCGACGATCTTCCTGGGATTGTTCGTCAGCAGGCGGATGGTGCTCAGTCCCAGGTCGAGGAGGATCTGCGCGCCAATGCCATAGTCGCGAAGGTCAGGCTTGAAGCCCAGAGACTCGTTTGCCTCGACCGTGTCTTGTCCCTGATCCTGGAGCTCGTACGCCCGCAGCTTGTTTCCCAGTCCGATGCCCCGCCCTTCCTGACTGAGGTACACGATGGCACCGCACCCCTCCTCCTGAATCTGGCGCATGGCCGCGTGGAGCTGCTCACCGCAGTCGCAGCGCATGGACCCGAAGACATCTCCGGTCAAACACTGGGAGTGCATACGCACGAGCACATCTTTGCGACCCCCGGGCTCGCCCTTGACCAGTGCGACATGCTCGCGGTCGTCGATGGCGCTCTGGTACCCGATGACCTTGAAGTCCCCGTACGGGGTCGGCAGGCGCGCTTCGGCAATTCGGCGCACCAGGCGTTCCTTCTGGAGCCGGTAGGCCACGATCTGAGCGACCGTGACGAACCGCAGCCCGTGCTCGGCGGCGAACCTCTCGAGCTCGCCGCGTCGCGCCATGGTGCCGTCGGGATTCATGATCTCACAGATCACGCCGGCAGGGTACAGCCCAGCCAGCCTGGCCAGATCGACCGCCGCCTCCGTCTGCCCCACACGGCGCAGGACGCCGCCGGGCCTGGCTCGCAACGGAAAGACGTGGCCGGGCCGACGCAGATCGCCCGGCTGGGTGCGCTCGTCCACCAGAGCCTGAACCGTCCTGGCGCGGTCGAACGCGCTGATCCCCGTGGTGACACCGAGCCGCGGGTGCGCGTCGACCGAAACGGTGAATGCCGTGCCCTGTGGGTCCGAGTTCTGGTCGGTCATCGGCGGCAGGCCCAACTGGTCGGCGCGCTCGGGCATGAGAGCCACACAGATCAAACCACGCCCGTGCGTGGCCATGAAGTTGATATGCTCGGGCGTGATCTTCACCGCCGAGCACACGAGGTCGCCTTCGTTCTCGCGGTTCTCGTCATCCGCGACGATGACCATGTGGCCGTCGTGAATATCCTGAATGGCGTCGGCGACGCGATCGAAGGTCACTAGTACCCCCACTCCACCAGGTTCTCGAAGGACAGTCCGCTGTCGGAGCCCCGTGTCGTGAGCATCTTACCCACGTACTTCCCGATCAGATCCCCTTCGAGATTCACGGGATCCCCAACCTCCAGCTCACTGAGATTCGTGTGTTCCCAGGTAAACGGGATGATGGCGACCTGGCAGCGATCACCGGCGGGCAACGCATTGATGGTCAGACTCACGCCGTTCACCGTGATGGATCCGTGCAGGATCGTAACGGCGGCTACCACACGAGGGAGATGCACGTCGATGAGCACATAGTCGCCCATCCGTTCAACGCCCATGACCTCGCCCACTTCATCCACGTGCCCCTGCACGAAATGGCCGCCCAGGCGGGCACCGACCAGCAGCGGACGCTCCAGGTTCACTCGCCGGCCGCGAGCGTATCCGGCCGCGATCGTCCTGGAGAGCGTGCTGGCAATCGCGTTCACGCGAAAGTGCTCGCCGTCGACCGCGGTGATCGTGAGGCAGGCTCCATCCACGGCTACGGAGTCAGCGGGCGCACTCTGACCCGCGACCACGGGTGCACGAATGCGGATCTCCCGCGCCCCATCGCCGGGCGTGATCTCTATGACGGTGCCGACTTCCTCGACGATCCCGGTGAACATCACGACTCCCGATCGAAGACGACGAGCACATCGGAGCCGAGCGACTTGAGCTCGGTCGCGCTCCAACCGGACATGGCCCGAGGGTCGAGATCCCCCGCGAAGGCAGAGACGCCCTGGGCTCCGAAAACTCGTGGTGCAAGAAAAATATACAGCCGATGGACGTGCTGGCCATGGAGCAGCGCGGAGGCCACCCGCCCCCCACCCTCACAAAGGATGGATTGGAAGCCCCGTTCTCCCAGGACCTGCAGCGCTGCACCCAGGTCGACTCCAGCCCGTGATGCCGGTACGGGGATGACGTGCGCGCCCGCGGCCTGCAACGCGGAGCGGGCCTCGACGGGCGCTTCTTCCGCGCAAAGCAGGAGCACCGGGCCGGACCGCTCCCGCAACATCTGCGCCTCCGGCGGCAGCCGAAGATGGCTGTCCAGAACCACTCGGGCCGGCGGCTGCCGCGGCCGCACGCGCCCCCTCGCCGTGAGCAGCGGATCGTCCACCACGGCGGTCTCGACGCCCACGAGGATGGCGTCGAACCCGGCACGAAGCCGGTGCGCCTCCTCGACAGCCTCCGGGGCCGAAATCTGAGTGCGCTGCCCCGGGGCCTGCGCCAGCTTCGCGTCCAGGGTCATGGCCAGCTTGAGGGCCACGAAGATGCTCTGCCGCTCGGCGTGGTGGAAGAAGATGGCGTTCTGGCGCCGGACCAGGACCTCGCTGACGCCACCCTGCACCGCGATCCCTGCCGTCGCCAGGACCTCGGCGCCACCACCGGCCGTGCGGGTGGGGTCCCTGGCCCCGAAGACGACTCGGGCCACGCCGGCACGGATGAGGGCGTCGGTGCAAGGCGGCGTCTTGCCGTGATGGGCACAGGGCTCCAGAGACACGTAGATGGTCGCGCCGCGTGCTCGGGAACCCGCAGCCGTCAGCGCGACGACCTCGGCGTGCGGGCCACCGTACTCGGCGTGGAATCCCTCCCCCACGACCTCGGCGCCTTGAACAACCACCGCACCAACCATGGGGTTGGGGTGCACTCGCCCCCAGCCGTGCCAGGCCAGTTCGAGCGCCCGCAACATGTGCGCCTGGTCAGCGGCCGTTTCTGTTCCGGTGGTGCGCACGGATGGCGAATCAGAGCGTCAGCCTCAGAGCCACGTGCAGGAAGGGCGTACCTCCACCGGGATCGAACTCGGAGGGTCCACGTCCCGGTAGCGCCTCGAGGCCGCTCGCCCACCCGCCTTCCGCGGACAGCTGGATGAGGAGGAAGGAGAGTGACGCGCCCGCGAACAGCAACCTCCGGTCACTGGTCAGTTCGTCCGTGGTTGCGACGCCGCGCTGCGATGAGTCGGTGGTGCTGACCGCGGTGATCTGAACATCGCTCGAGTAGCGATCGTAGCCGATGCCGCCGAGGATGCCCAGCAGCAGGAAGTTCTTGCCGATCGTCCCGCGTACCGACGTGGTGGTCAGGTCGAACGAGGTCCGGCTGCGATGACCGGCCGCGAGGTCGCCATAAACCAGATCGCCCTGACGCCGCTGCAGGATGGACACCGATGCACCGGGAGCCGTAAAGGACTCGCGGAGCAGTCCGACGCGGACGCCGTAGCCGAACCCACTCACCCGGCCTGGGTCGAAGCCGTCGGCCGTCGAGACCACCGTCAGGTAGGCCGCTCCCAGGAGATCGACCGACCCGATTCCGCCGATGGTCGGCAGCAGCGAGAATCCGTCCAGGATCCCCACCGCCAAGCCGGCTTGGATTCCGGGCGCCACGAAGGAGCGATCGCGGATCGCCCCGTCTCCGCTGAGCCGCCCGTCGATCAGGTCCGGCAGGCGAACGTACGCCGCTCCGGTGCGTACGCTGAATGCGAACCTCGGTACGGTGCCCAAGCGCCGTCCCATCGTGCTCGCGCTACCGGGGATGTCACTGGGCCCGGCCGCTACCAGGCCGAGGCCCGCCTGCAGCGCGCGCGCGCCCTGAACGACTTCCGCGCACCACGCACGTAGGTCAGGTCGGGCGGCCGCACACCTTGCGGCGAGCGCCGCGGCCTCACCGCCCTCCTGAGCCCCGAAGATGAGGGAGGGAGTGGTCAGGAGCGAGAGCACGGGCACCCAGAACAGCCTGACGCCCCTAGCGACGCGGAGCCCCGCAGACGTGCTGATCTTCATCGCAGCTCGACTCCGTCGCCTGCTACGACCTCGCCGACCCGCCACGCGGTCTCCCCCGCCGCACGCAACGCCGCGAGGACGGCATCCACATCTTCGATCGCGAGGATCGCCACCATGCCGATCCCCATGTTGAACACACGGAACATCTCCGCGTCCGAGACCTTGCCGGCGTCTGCGATCACGCGGAACACAGGCGGGATCTCCCAGGAGCTTCGCTCGATCCAGGCTCCGAGCCCCGCAGGCAGAACACGGGGCAGGTTGCCCTCGAGTCCGCCGCCCGTAATGTGGGCGAGCCCGCGCACCCTTCCCTGCTCGACGAGCGGCCACAGCGCGGCGAGGTAGCTGCGATGGGGATCGAGCAGCACGTCCGCTACGGTGCGCTGCGCTCCCGGGAAGGGATCAGAAGGCGCCAGCTCCAGGCTGTCGAACAGGATCCGGCGGGCCAGCGAGTAGCCGTTCGTGTGGAGACCGTCGGAAGCCAAGGCCACGAGGACGTGGCCGGCCCGAATTCTCTCGCCGCTGAGGATGCGATTACGCTCAGCGATCCCTACGATGAAGCCGGCCAGATCGTACTCGCCCGCTGGATACGAATCGGGCATCTCCGCGGTTTCGCCGCCCAAGAGCACACAACCATTATCCTTGCAGCCGTAGGCAACGCCGCGCACGACGTCTGCGACCACGTGCTCGTGCAGCTTGCCGGACGCCAGGTAATCGAGGAAGAAGAGAGGGCGCGCGCCCTGCACGAGTATGTCGTTCACGCAGTGGTTGACGAGATCGCGGCCGATCGTATCGTGTCGGTCGGCCAGGAAAGCGACCCTCACCTTCGTTCCGACGCCATCGGCGCTGGACACGAGAACGGGCTGCCGGAAGCCGTCGGGCACGGCGTAGAGGCCGGCGAACGAGCCCATCTCGGACAATGTCTGCTGGTCGCGCGTTGCATCCACGAGCGCTCGGATCGCCTGCTTCGCGCGACGAGCCGCCTCCAGGTCGACGCCCGCAGCTCGGTACGTGAGGCCGTCAGGCATCCGGAGCCCGTTGCAGAGCGATTTCGAAGGCTGTCATGTCGCGGAACTCGCGGGCGCGTTCGGCCACCTCGTTCGCATCGAGATTGCGGAATCGGTCGATGCTGAACGCCTCCACGGCGTATGAGCCGAGAACCGATCCGTAGATCATGGCCCGGCGCAGCTCCTCGGGCTCCTCGGACCCGACCCACGAGAGGTAACCCAGGAAGCCGCCGGCAAAAGCATCACCCGCCCCCGTCGGATCGAAGACCTCCTCGAGAGGATAACCGGGTGCGAAGAACACCCAATCGCGAGCGAACAGCGCTGCTCCATGCTCTCCCTTCTTGACGACCACGAACCGCGGTCCCCGCTCCTGGATCCAACGCGCGGCGCGAGTGAGGTTGTAGTCACCCGCGAGCTGGCGAGCCTCGGAATCGTTCACGAACAGGATGTCCACCCGCTCGAGCGTCCTCAACAGCTCCGTGCGTGTGCGCTCGATCCAGTAGTTCATGGTGTCGCACCCGATCAGACGGGGCGCTCGCACCTGATCCAGCACCGCGTACTGCTGAGTTGGATCGATGTTCCCGAGAAAGACGAATTCGGCATCGCGAAACTTCTCTGGAACGTCGGGCTCGAACTCGGCGAAAACCCCCAGTCGGGTCTCGAGCGTTTCGCGCGTGTTGAGATCGTAACTGTAGCTACCGGCCCAGTGGAAGCTTTCCCCGGGCCTCCGTTCGAGACCACTCAGATCGACGCCGCGCTCGCGGAGGAAGTCGAGCTGCTCGAGCGGGTAATCCTCTCCGACCACGCCGACGAGTTTGACCGGGCAGAACAGTGACGCCGCCACACTGAAGAACAAGGCCGATCCGCCCAACGCGTCCGCCGCTTTGCCGAAGGGGGTCTCCACCGTGTCCAGCGCGACGCTCCCCACGACC
>JACQVC010000213.1 GCA_016209995.1 Gemmatimonadota bacterium | reverse complement strand
GGTGCTAAGCGGTGGTCCGCGTAGGGGTAGGGAGTGGGGTGGGTGGAGGAGAGGAAGGGCGAGGTGTGGGAGCTAACCGGAGCGAAGCGGAGGTCAGCGAAAGGGAGAGGGGAGCGGGGGTGGAAGCTAAGCGAATGACCGCTGTGGAAGCGCCTCCGGCCGAGCGGCTGGCGCATCTCGTACGCGGGCTGAATCCCCAGCAGCGTGAGGCCGTGGAGCACTTCGAGGGGCCGCTCCTGGTGCTGGCGGGTGCGGGGTCCGGGAAGACGCGCGTGCTCACCGTACGGATCGGGCACCTCATCCTGCACCACGGTGTGTCGCCCGAGCGCATCATGGCGGTCACGTTCACGAACAAGGCGGCGGGAGAGATGCGGGAACGCATTCGTCAGCTCCTGGGCGGCGACCCGCCGGGTATGTGGATCGGGACGTTCCACGCGTTCGGTGCCAGGATGCTGCGGCGGCACGCGGCCCTCCTGGGATGGTCGCCCAACTTCTCGATCCTGGATGCCCAAGCGAACCTGCGTCAGGTGGAGCGAACGCAGGAGCAGCTCAACATCTCGACGCGACGGTGGGCCCCGGAGGCCGTGCGCGCGAGCATCAGCCGGGCCAGAAACGCGCTGATCTCGCCGCAGCAGTATGCGCAGGAGCACGCGGCGGGCCGCGAACCGCTCGGCAAAGTCGTGGCCGACGTGTACGCCGCGTACGAGGTGGCGTTGAGGGAGCAGAACGCGTTCGACTTCGACGACCTCCTCATGAAGCCCGTCGAGCTGCTCGAGAGCTACCCGGAGTTGCTACAGAGCTACCGGCGGCGCTTCGCCTTCGTGCTCGTGGACGAGTACCAGGACACGAACCATGCCCAGTACCGCTTGGTCGACCTCATCGCCAGAGAACACAAGAACCTGATGGTAGTCGGTGATGACGACCAGAGCATCTACGGATGGCGTGGCGCCGACGTCCGCAACATTCTCGACTTCGAGAGCTCGTTTCCCGGGGCCCGCGTCGTGCGGCTCGAACAGAACTACCGGTCCACGGCCCGGATCCTCGAGGCCGCCAACGAAGTCATTCGTCATAATCTGCAGCGCAAGGCGAAGCGCTTGCGTACGGAGAACCCACCAGGCGATCGACTCGCTCTGGTGACGACCGCGGACGAGAGCGATGAGGCGGACTGGATCGCCGCAGAGATCCTGGCTCGCCTCGGTAGTGAGGACGCCCTTACGCATCGCGACTTCACCGTCCTCTACCGCACGAACGCTCAGTCGCGCGCGCTGGAGGAGGGGATGCGCCGGCGAGCCATCCCCTACCAGATCGTCGGCAGCGTGAAGTTCTACGAGCGCCGTGAGATCATGGACGTGCTCGCCTATCTGCGCCTGATGTCGAATCCGAAAGACAGAGGCGCCTTCGAGCGCGTGGTCAACTATCCGAGGCGCGGCGTCGGTGACGTGAGCCGTGCCCGACTGCTGCAATGGGCCGAAGAGCAGGGGCTGTCGGCACTGGAGGCGGCGATGCGGGCGGAAGCGATCGCTGATCTGCCGGCGGCCAGTGCCCGAGCCCTGGTCGCGTTCGCTCAGCTCGTGCAGCGCTATTCCGCGCTGGCTCAGCAGCTACCGGTGGGAGAGCTGCTGGCTCAACTGGTCGCCGAGCTCGACATCATGGCGACCCTCAAGCAGGAGCGGCTGGAGGGAGAGGAACGGACGGCGAACGTGGCCGAGCTGATCGCCGGCGCGGCCGAGTTCGAGGAGGAGACCGCGGCGGAGGTCCCGGACGACGAAACGGAAGGATTCACGCCCCTCGATCTCTATCTTCAGAGGATAGCCCTCGTCACGGACATCGACCGTCACGATCCGAACTCGGACGCCGTGACCTTGATGACGCTGCACAATGCCAAGGGACTGGAATTCACCTGCGTGTTCATCGCGGGTGTCGAGGAAGGTCTCTTCCCGCTCATGCGCTCCTATGATGAGCCCGAGCTGTTGGAGGAAGAGCGCCGTCTGTTCTACGTGGGTCTCACGCGGGCAAAGCGGAAGGTCTATGTCACGGTGGCGAAGCTGCGGCGTCGCGCGGGCGAGCTGCTGCCCGCGATGCGCTCGTCGTTTCTCGAGGCGATTCCCCGCGAGCTGCTGGACGAACGACGCTCGACCCGCCTGGCGGGGCGCGCTCCGGATTGGATGGACGCGGCACGCATAGCGCGGGCTCGCCACCGCGGCCATGGCGAGGACGCTCTCGAGGATATCGAGCTGAACCAGGACTTGCCGCGCTTCGTGAAGGGCGAGCGCGTCGCGCACGCGCAGTTCGGCTCGGGCCGGGTCATGGGGATCGAAGGGTTCGGCAACGACCTCAAGGTCATCGTCGATTTCGACCGGGTCGGCCGGAAGAAGCTGGTCGTTCGCTACGCGTCATTGACCCGCGATTACGAGTAGGGGTAGCCAGTGTCCGTAACGCGTCGAGATGTGGAGTACATCGCAGCCCTCGCCAGGCTGCAGTTGACCGAGGCGGAAACCGAGCAGATGACCTCGCAGCTCAACTCGATTCTCGAGTACATGGAGATGCTGGGGCGGCTGGATGTTTCCGGCGTCGAGGGCGTGAGCGGCATGGCCGAGTGGGCGGCTCCCGCTCAGGCCGCTGATGCTTTGCCAGATCCGCTGCAGAGGCCCCTGAGCGCACTATCGCCCGGCTGGCGGGACGGGTTCTTCGTGGTGCCTCGCCTGCCTGCGGTCGAGGGGCTCGACCCGGAGGACGTGTGACGGCCGCAGCAGCGGATCGGCCTTCGCTCCGAGAGATGGCCGAGTCCGTGGCCTCAGGCGCCGTGGAGCCTTCCACGTTCGTCGCCGAGTCGCTGGAGGCGATTCGCCAGGATAGGTCCCGCATTCCGCCCATCCACCCGTTCCTGTGGGTGGACGAGAAGGCCGCCGCGCGCGCCGGCGAGCGTGCGGCCGCGAACCGACTGAGCGGGCCGCTGGCCGGGGTTCCCGTGGCCATCAAGGACAACATGGCGACGCTCGAGCTGCCCACCACATGCGGCTCGCGCATCCTCGACGGCTACTGCTCGCCGTTCGAGGCGACGACCGTCCAGCGGCTGAAGGACGCGGGAGCCGTTGTGGTCGGCAAGACGAACCTCGACGAGTTCGCGATGGGGTCCTCGACGGAGAATTCGGCTATCGCGCCGACCAGGAACCCGAGGGATCCGACGCGTGTGCCCGGAGGCAGCTCCGGCGGCTCCGCGGCGGCCGTGGCCGCCGGCATGGTTCCGGGCGCGCTGGGCTCGGACACCGGCGGCTCGGTGCGACAACCCGCATCGTTTTGCGGCGTGGTCGGGATCAAGCCGACCTACGGTCGGGTCAGCCGCTATGGGCTGGTCGCGTTCGCCTCATCGCTGGACCAGATCGGGACGTTCGGCCGCTCGGTCCGCGACGCGGCGCTTCTGCTCCAGGTGATCGCCGGTCCCGACCCGCGGGACTCCACGTGCGCGCGCAGCGACGTGCCGGACTTGCTGAAGGCGAGCAGCGGCTCGGCAGAGGGTATGGTCGTCGGCGTGCCTGACGAGTATTTCCCCGACTCATTGGATGCGGGCGTGCGCGCGCTGTGCGATGAGGCTCTGGCACGAATGCAGGAGGCGGGTGCCGAGGTCCGGCGAGTCTCGTTGCCCCACACCGAGTACGCCGTTCCTACGTATTACATCATCGCCACGGCCGAAGCGTCGAGTAACCTGGCGAGATACGATGGCGTCCGCTACGGGCCGCGGCCGGCCGAAGCCCGCTCGACGGGCGAGTTCTACGAGATGGTTCGCTCGCGCGGTTTCGGCAGCGAGGTCAAGCGCCGCATCATGTTGGGTACCTACGTGCTCTCGGCCGGCTACTACGAAGCGTTCTACGGGCGCGCGCAGAAGGTGCGCGCGCTGATCGCCCAGGATTTTGCGCGGGTGTTCGACGCGGGCGTCCACGTGGTGTTCACACCGACATCACCGACGGTAGCGTTCCGCATCGGTGAGAAGATCGACGATCCCCTGCAGATGTACTTGTCGGACATCTTCACGGTCACGGCCAATCTGGCCGGCCTGCCGGCGATCTCCCTTCCCATCGGGTCGATCGGCGGCCTGCCGGTAGGTGGACAGATCCTGGCGAGGCGTTGGGACGAGGCGACGATGGTTCGTGCGGCCACGGTACTCGAGGGCGCGCTGCGGACGAGGGGATAGGAGCGCGACGATGGCAACCTACGAGGCGGTCATCGGGCTCGAGGTGCACGTCCAGCTGCGCACGGCGCGCAAGATGTTCTGCCGCGACCTGGCCAGGTTCGGTGACGCGCCGAATACGAACGTGTGTCCGGTGTGTCTGGGATTACCCGGCGCGCTCCCGGTCGTGAACGGAGACGCCGTCAACCTGGCCCTGCGCGCGGCGATCGCGCTCAACTGCACGATCCACGAGGTGAGCCTGTTCTCGCGCAAGAACTACTTCTATCCCGATCTCCCCAAGGGATACCAGATCAGCCAGTTCGATCGGCCATTGGCCACCGGCGGGCACCTGGACGTGCCCGCGGACGACGGCGGCCGACCCGTGCGCGTTCGCATCCGGCGGCTTCACCTGGAGGAAGACGCCGGTAAGTCACTGCACGATCGGCTGGCCGGTGCCACGGCGGTCGACCTCAATCGAGCGGGCGTTCCGCTGGCGGAAATCGTATCCGAGCCGGATCTGCGCTCGCCCGCGCAGGCACGCGCGTACCTCCAGCTGCTGAAGCAGCTGCTCGAGTACGCGGAGGTGAGCGACTGTAACATGGAAGAGGGAAGCCTGCGAGTCGACGCCAACGTCTCCATCCGCGAGCCCGCTGAGTCGGAGCTGGGCGTGAAGACTGAGGTCAAGAACATGAACTCGTTCTCGGGCGTCGAGCACGCGCTCGCCTTCGAGATCGAGCGTCAGAGCGCGATCCTGGATGCGGGCGGAACCGTGGTTCACGAGACTATGCTCTGGGATGCCGGGCGGCAGCAGGCCCGGCCCATGCGCTCGAAGGAGGAGAGCCACGACTACCGCTACTTCCCGGACCCGGACCTGCCGCCTCTGGTAGTGTCACGGGAGCAGATCGAGGCGGTGCGCATCGCGCTTCCGGAGCTTCCGTACGCGCGCCGCGAGCGCCTGCGCGAGCGTTACGGACTGCCGGCCCTGGACGCAGGTGTGCTCACCGCGTCCCGCTGGGTTGCGGATTACTACGAGGCTCTCGTCCGCCTGGTACCCGATGCGAAGGCGGCCTCCAACTGGGTGATGGGTCCGGTGCTGCAGAGCGTGAACGACCGGAAGCTCGCGCTGCGCGATTGCGAGGATTTCCCCGTCAGCGCCGCGGCGCTCGCCGAGCTGATAGGCCTGGTCTCCGACGGGACCGTCTCGCACAGCGTGGGGAGGGACGTGTTCCAGAAGATGCTGGATACCAGGCGCAGCGCATCCGACATCGTGACGGCCGGCGGTCTGAGCCAGGTGCGCGATTCCGGACAGCTCGCGGAGTGGGTCGAAGCCGTGCTCGCCGAGAATCCGCGGGAGGTCGAACGTTACCGCGCGGGTGAAGCCAAGCTGCTAGCGCACTTCATGGGTCAGGTGATGCGCAAGTCGCGCGGCAAAGCGGACCCGCACCAGGTGACGGAGCTGTTGCGGGAGCGATTGGCATGATCGCGGCAGCGTTGGGTCCGGGAAACACCGTTTCACGCGTAGGGCGCCAAGGATATCTACCAACCACTAATCGCTTTCTGGCGGTGGCTCGTCCGACTTCTCTTCCTCGGATCCACGGAGCGCCAGCGTCAGCTCGGATCCGCTCACTTGAGGCCAAAACCGAAGCGGCGTGTCCGGCAGGGGGAAGAAGTCGTCCGCCATCTGCTCCAGGAGCTGCGGCTGTCTCCACGCGCCCTCCGCCAGTGCCAGCCGGCGAATTTTCTTGGCCAGGCGAAGGTTCAGATCGCCAATAGGGTCGAGCGCTCCGGCCGGCGAATCGTGACCCTCGATCAGGTAGGCCATGACGTACTCGAAGGAAAGCGCCATGTAATGCCGAGCCACCGGATTCGCGAGAGTCCAACGCGAGCCCTGTACGATGCGATCGAATACCTGCTGCCATGCCTCGTTGTCCTGGAACCGGATCATACCGCGGAAAATGCGACGGTTGGTCTGAAAGCTGAAAATCGTGCGGCTGAGAACACGGTCGAACAGAGCGTCCGCATCGCTGTGATCGTGCGACATGGTGACCTCACGTGCGCGCCCCAGGTAGCGCTCGCCGAGGTACAGATCCATGCGATGCTCCCAGTAGGAATGGCCGACGGCGTTGGTGGAACGCGTGAGCAGGAGGCGGCGGGGCACGAAGAAGTTGTGAGCGATGGTGTCGGCAGCTAGATGAGCCAGGTAGCCGAGCGCCACGGCGAAAAGCGGCTCCTCGTCGGCGGTATCACGGATTTCTTCGCCCACGTGCCAATGATGGCAGTGCCTTCCCTCCGGAGCGTACTTCTTGGCAAACGAGATGTCCGCCGCAATGGAGCCGTATAGAAAGCGGACGCGGTGGGCGCGCAGGATGTCGGCGATGGCGGGCGGCAACAGAGCCAGGGCGCTCAGGACGGATTCCCCAATCGCAATGTGGGCGCCCGGTCCCCACGCCCAGGCGGAGTCGGGTGTGAGCACGACGGCCAGCACCGCGAGGACCATGAGCAACAGAGGCGATCTACCGATCCGGCAGCACACGCTCCGGATCCTCCGCTACGGGCCCGGCGACCGCCGGGTGTTGTGAATCGTCGGCTCCGTCTGTCAGCTCTGCTCCCGCCGCGCTCTCGTCGTCCCGCCCATCGCTCTTGGCAGTATCCCGCCGCCGCAACGTTCGCATACCTGCACGCACACCGCGTACGGTCGAGGCCGTATCCAGGAACAGGTCCTCCGCCTCGCCTTGCATGACCTGCAGCAACGCGTTGAAATCCTCGACCCGTTGCTCGACCGCATCTGCAGCTCGGTCGAGCCGGTCGCTGAGGTTGGCGACCGTGGCGCTGACGCGCTCGACGTCGGTGCGCAGCGAGCGCGCGATGAACTCGACGCTCTCCGCGATGGCGCGGCCGCGCTCCATGATCGGTTCGGCGCGATCGCCGAGGCGGCGAGAGAGCTGGTCCGCGGTGCCAATGAGCCGGCGAGTCTGGATGAGCGCGACCATGAGGGCGGCGAGAAGCAGGACGAGGACCACCGACGCGACAATGATCGCGACCGCAGTCGCGCCGAGGAGGCCGCTCTGACCGAGCTGAACCAGGACGGTGTCCCCCCCGACCGACTGCGTCAGGAATCCGGCCCCCGCCACGGACAGCGACCTGCTCGGGCTTTGTGAGGTCAACACGGCCGCCATGTTAGACCCGCCTGCGAGGGAGGTCAAGCGCCTTTGCATCTAGCGCGCCGCACCGCGGCCCGTGGTGCAGCGCTCCTGCGCTGGCTACTCTATCGGACATGCCGAGCTTCCTCGTGCAAGGAGGACGACCCCTCAGCGGTCGCATACGTCCCGCGGGCAACAAGAACGCGGCTTTGCCGGCGCTGGCCGCCACCCTGCTGGCCAGCGAACCGGTCACGCTCGAGAACATGCCGCGCATCGAAGATGTTCAGACGCAGCTCGAGCTCCTCCAGTCCTTGGGGGCGAGTGTCGAGTGGACCGGACCGTCCTCGGTGCGCGTGGACACGACGGCGGTCCGATCCAGTGAGGTAAACCCCGAACTCGCAAAACGGATCCGCGCGTCCATTCTGCTGGCCGGACCCCTGCTGGCGCGCTTCGGCCGCGCATCCATGCCGCCGCCCGGGGGAGACGTCATCGGGCGGCGTCGGCTCGATAGCCACTTCCTGGCGCTCAGTCGTTTGGGCGCGGAGGTCGAAGAGGGCGAGTCGTTCGAGCTCGTCGCGCCTCGCCTGCGCGGCCGCGACATCTTCCTGGATGAGCCATCCGTCACGGCCACCGAGAATGCAATCATGGCCGCCGTGCTCGCCGATGGGAGGACCCGGCTGAGGAACGTGGCCCAGGAGCCGCACGTCCAGGATCTTTGCCGCCTCCTGAACTCCATGGGCGCTCAGATCGGCGGAGTGGGGCAAGGCACGCTCGAGATCGTCGGAGTCAGCTCGCTGCAGGGTGCCTGCTTCCGGATCGTATCCGATCACATCGAGACGGGTTCGTTTAACGGCCTCGAGGCTGTGACGGGCGGCGAGCTGGTCGTCGAAGATGCACCCCTCGAGCACCTGGACTCGACGCTCCTGGCTTTCGAGCGGCTGGGAATCGAGTGTCAGGCGAAGGGCGGCGACCTCGTCATCCCGGCGGTGCAGACGCGAGAGATCCGCACGGAGTCGAGCGGCTACGTGGCCAGGATCGACGATGGGCCC
>JACQVC010000219.1 GCA_016209995.1 Gemmatimonadota bacterium | reverse complement strand
GCCAGGCGCTACGTCGAGGCGCGCCAACGAAGGAGATGGCCCCGTGCTGCCCCAAACCCGAAGGGCGAGTGGCGGTTGCGGCGCTGATCCTTCGTCGCTCGTTGTCGTCGATGGCTGCGACATCGACTCCTCCTCGCTCCTCGGCTGAGCGCCGCAAGCGCCACTCGCGCGGCCGCACCCCATTACTCGGACAGGCTCCTAGCATGCGGGGCACCTTATCTCACGGGACGGCGACCGGAACGAGCTGGTCGCCCCCGGCCGTGATCACGACTTCGACCCGCCGGTTCCTGGCCCACGCGTCTTCATTGCTGGCATTGACCAGCGGGCGTTCCTCCCCGTAGGAGATGGTGGTGAACCGCTCTGCGTCGATGCCGTACGTGGCCAGAAACTGCCGCACGCTGTTCGCCCGGCGATCGCCGAGCGCCAGGTTGTACTCGGTCGACCCCCGCTCGTCGGCATGGCCCTCGAAGCGCAGGCGCAACTGCGGATTCGCGCGCAGGATGGCGATCTTCGCCTGCATGCCTCGCTCCTGGTCGGGTCGGATGTCGAAGCGGTCGTAATCGAAGAAGACCATCTCGAGCAGTCGATCCCGCGTGCGCTGGATGTCCATGCGTCTGGCCTCTTCGGCGCTCCGCCGGGCGTCTTCAGCGGCCCGGATCGAGTCCTGGCGCGCGCGTGCGCGCGCGATGGAGTCCTGCCTCATGCGCTCCAGCTCCTCCGCGGTGGGGCCGCTCGGCGCCGGCGGGGGCGGCGGCGGCGGCCGCCGGCCGCACTCGGCCATCACCAGGCCCAACGCGAGAACCGGAATCGCGATCCAACGCTGTGTCATTGACGTCTCCCGATTTGTCGTGATCGTTCTACGGCCATATAACGTCAATGCCCGGGTTCGCGCAACGACTCCCGTAGCGGAGCCGCCAGCGAGGGTGACCAGTCCGGCACCTGAGTGCGCAACCCCGTGACCAGTGGGCGGATGCGCCCCGTGCCCGTATCGGCGACGAACAGCCCCGTCCCCTCCTGGCGCGTTCCGGAGAACACCAGATGCCGGCCGTCCGGCGCCCAGCTCGGGTCTTCGTTGTTGCCGTCCGCCGTCAGCTGAACGAGGCGCAAGCCTCGACCCGACGCGTCCGCTAGCAGGATCTGGTACCCCCGCGAGTTCTCCATCCGTCCATGGAATGCGATCCGGTCCCCCACGGGCGACCAGTCGGGGGCGTGGAACTCGCCGGGCTCGCGGTAGTCGTAGGGCGAGACCGGGTCGGCGACGCCGCCGTCGGTGGGCATGACATAAATCTGCGGCTTGTTCAGTCGGTTGGAGAGGAAAGCCATGCGGCTCCCGTCCGGCGAGATGGCGGGCGACATGTCGTCGCGGCGCGGCGTGCTGGAAACCACCTTCAGGCAGCACCGATCCACGATGTTGTACCGGAGTATCTCGCTCTTATCGTCGCGCGAAACCGAGAAGAGGATTTCCTGGCCGTTGGGATGGTAGCTGGGCGTCCACACGTTGGAGCCCACCTGCGGGGCGATTTGCTGTTCTCGGCCCGTCGTGAGGTTCAGCTCGTAGAGGAGCGGTTCGCCGCTCTTGTACGACGTGTAGGCGAGCCGGGTGCCATCGATGGACCACGCCGGGGATACCGTGATGGTACCGAAGCTCGTGACGCGCTCGAGGTTCTCACCGTCCGAGTCCACCAGGTAGATCTCGCCGTTGCCGTCCGTACCCTTGCGCACGAAGGCGATCCGGCTGGCCGCCATGCCGGGCTCCGCGAAAATCCAGCGCACGATTTCGTCGGCCACGGTGTGCACGGCCATGCGGAACCCACGTGCCTCGGACGGTGGAACGGCGAAGCGGCCGACCTGCTTATTGGGCTCACCGAAGAGCACGTCGTGGAGCTGCAGGTCGACCACGAACCCGTCATTCTCCGATCGCACCTCACCGGTCAGGAGCCAGTCTACGCCCAGTTGTTTCCAGAGCGCGAAGTCGATGGTGCCCTCGCTGGCGAGGCCGGGCGAAAGCTGGCGTCGCTGCTCGAACCGGTCGCTGTTGTCGAGGTCGCGCACGAGGACGGCCTCGATCCGCGTCGCCATGGTCTGCGCCTCGGGATCGGCTCCGGTCAGCCGTAGGGCGTAGCCGGGCCGGAAGCCCACCTGATACAGAAGGCCGAGCCGCACGCCGGGGATCTGGTCCTGGGCCGCCGCCTCGGCCGGCAGCGTCGCGGCGATCGCACACAGAAGCAGAGCGGAAGCGGCGCCCAAGCGCTGTCGTCTCATCGTGAACCCGATGGCGAGAAGTAGAAGCTGACCGCCAGGAAATCGGCCGGGAAGCCCGCCGGCAACGGTCCGAACGCACGATCACTGCCCGCCTTCTCGACGGCGCCCATGGCTTCCAGATCGAAGAGGATGTTGCCGGACCGCCGCACCCACTGAATCTCGCGGACCTCACCGTCCTTGCGAATCACGAAGGCGACCTCGGCCTCCCAATTCCCCTGGTCACGCCAGCGGAAGTAGCGCGTGAGCTGGCGCACGATGTTCTGGAAGTACTCCGGATAGTCGGTGCGCAGCCCCTCGAGCCGCACGTTGAGTCCGGACCCGGCCTCGCGGGCCTCCGGCTGCGGGTTGGGACCGCGCGGCCGCTCAGGCGGCTCTTCTCGCTCGGGTTGCCGTTCCGCCGTGCGCGTGTCCGCCCGCGGCGGCGCCTCGGTTCGTCGGGGGGGCGGTGGCGCTTCGGTCTGCGGCGTCGGCTCCGGCCGATCCACGACGGTGCGCTCCGGTGGAGCCGGTACGCTCACCTCTTCGGCCGCCTCCGCGGGTGGCGGCTCGACCAGCATCAGCTCGTAGACCACGAAATCCGGCATGGTCGAAAACGCATCGCGGCTCCACCAGAGGAGCAGGAACGCGGCCAGGTGCAGAACCGCTGACGCTCCCACGGCAAGCTTGCCGGGACGAGTCTTCCGTCGGTTCCTCATCTTCGTCATCGTCGCGGCGACGTCACCTCGTCGAGAGCCGGGTCAGCGGCGCGGCGTGGGCTCGCCCAGCAGTCCCATACGGACACCTTCCGCCCTGTGAACCGTGGCCACGACTCGCAGCACGTCTCCGTACATGGCCTCCTGATCGGCCTTGATGTACACGAACTTCGCCTTCGAGCCGACGAGCAGCTGCGGGAACTCGTCCGCGAACGCTCCCGGCGCCACCTCGGTCTCCTCCACGAAGATCTTGCCATCCTTCGTGACCGTCACGATGAGCCCGTCCTCCTGTGACGTGATGGGCGGCACGTCCGCTCGCGGCAGAGCCACCTCGACCCCGCCCTGCAGCATGGGTGCCGTGATCATGAAGATGACGAGGAGCACCAAGGCGACGTCCACCAGGTTGACGAGGTTGACCTCCGCGCGGACCGACAGGCCGGGATCGATTTCGCCGCTTCTATATCTGCGACGGCTCATGGACTCTCCGTTGTGCCGCGGTCAAACGCGGCCCTCTCGCGCCAAGGTTGCAATGAACTCGCTGGAGAAGCCCTCCAACTCCGCGCTCACCAGGTTCAGCCGCGCCACGAAATGGTTGTAAGCCATCACCGCAGGTATCGCAGCCGCCAGCCCGAACACCGTCGCGATGAGAGCTTCCGCGATCCCCGGCGCCACCGCGGTGATGTTCGCCGAACCCACCACCGTGATCCCGAGGAACGCGTTCATTACCCCGATGACCGTGCCCAGGAGCCCGAGAAGGGGTGAGACTGTTCCGATGATGGCCAGCCACGTAAGCCCCCGAGCGAGCTCGTCCCGCTCCTCGGCCTCTTCTTTCTCCAACACCAGGCGCAGGGCTTCGAGCTGCGCGGGCGTCAGTCCCTGCGATCCGCTCTCATGTTGGCCCTCCCGCGCCGTGCCGGAGCGCAGCTCGTTGAAGAAGCGGACCCCTCGGCGGAATACCCGACTGTAGGGCGAATCTGGAATCGCGACGATCGCTTTGTAGGCATCTTGCAGGCCGTGCGCGTTCTCCAGCGCCGCGAGCACCCGGTCACCCTGCTTGCGTACCTTCCGGAACTGGCGCCATTTCCAGAAGATCAGCGCCCAACTCGCCACGGAGAACACCGTCAACACGGCCAGCACGATCAGCGTCGATGGGGTACCCCCCAGGATCATGTCCCAGGCAGTCTGGGGGGAGCGCCCCTGAAGCAACGCGAGCGCCGGAGCCGGCGGGGCCGTCAAGCTCGCGCTCCGGCTCCGGAGATGAACGCGAAGGTCTTTCGCAACCCTTCCTCGAGTGTCACCTGGGGTCGCCAGCCCAGCGCACGCAGCTTGTCCACGCGCAGCGCGCTCCGGATGAGCTCGCCCGCCCGCGCCGGTGCATGGCGGCGGCCGGGGCGGCGACCCGCGATACCCTCCAGCATGCCGGCGAGCTGGTTCACGCTCGTCTCCAGACCCGTCCCCACGTTGAACGCGCACGCGT
>JACQVC010000218.1 GCA_016209995.1 Gemmatimonadota bacterium | reverse complement strand
GTTTCACGCGGAGACGCGGAGGACGTAAGAAATCAGGAGCAATGTGGGAGTCGCGGAGAGATTGGAAATATATTGAGATCAGTTCTGCGCGGACTCTCTGTTAACTCCGCGTCTCCGCGTGAAGCGGTTGATTACTCGTCACAACCGTGCCGGACGACTCTAGTACTTCAGCCCTGCCGTCTCCGCGAATTTCCTCATCGCATCCTCTTCCTCGGAGGCGAGCTTTTCGGGCACGACGACCCTGATCTCGACGTATTGATCGCCGACGCGCTCGCCCTTGCGGATCCCCTGCTGGGCGATGCGAAACTTGGTTCCCGACTGGGTCCCCGGAGGAATCCGCAGCACCACGCGTTTCCCGTGGATCGTGCGCACGCGCACTTTCGACCCGAGCGTGGCCTGGGCCACGTTGATGGGCACGCTCACCTGCACGTCCAGGCCCTCGCGGCGGAAGAAGCGATGAGGTCTGACCTTGAACGTTACGATGAGATCGCCGGGGGGACCGCCCATGGCCCCGCGTTCGCCCTGGCCGCGCAGTCGCAGCTTGGAGCCCGTATCGACGCCGGCGGGCACGGTCAGCTGGATTTGTCGCTCCTGGCGCATCACGCCGCTGCCGCCGCAGGCCCGGCAGGCCTGCTCGGGGATCGTGCCTCGCCCCAAGCACGCCGGACAGGGTCGCTTGACGGCGAAGCCGCCCTGACCGAAGGTCACGTTCCCCGTGCCCCCGCACTCGCCGCAGCGCTGCGTCTTCGTGCCCGGCTCCGCGCCGCTACCGCCACACACGGCGCATTCGTCGGAGATCGGCACGGCGATCTGGATCTTGCCTCCCCGTGCGGCCAGCTCGAACTCGACCTCGACCAGGTATTCAACGTCCGGTCCCTTGCGCGGCCCACTCGGCCGGGCACCGGCTGCGCGAGCCCGGCCGCCGAAGATCGAGCTGAAAAGGTCCCCCAAACCACCGAAGCCGGTCAGGTCCTCGAACGAGAACGTGTCGGCGTCGACGCGAAAGCCACCGGGTGCACCCGGCCCTCCGCCGGGCCGCCGGAAATCGAAGCCTCCAAACCGCCGTAGCTGGTCGTACTGCTTGCGCTTCTCGACATCCGAGAGCACGGCGTACGCCTCGCTGATCTCTTTGAACTTCTCCGCGGCCGCGGGATCCGTGCGATTGGCGTCGGGGTGATACTGCTTGGCGAGCTTACGGTAAGCCTTCTTGATGTCAGCGGCCGTCGCCGAATCGGATACGCCGAGGATCTGGTAGTAGTCCTTGGTCGCCGTGGCCATAGTCTAACGATCCAGGAGCCTGTTGCTGAGGAATGCGCGGCCCACTGGGCTTACCCGTGCTTCCGAACCACCACGCGGGCGGGGCGCACGAGCTGCTCTTTGAACGTGTAGCCCTTCTGGAACACCTGCGCCACCGTGTCTTCCGCCTCACCGTCGTTCGGCGCCGCGACCAGGACGGCCTCCATGGTCGCGGGATCGAACGGCTGGTCCGTCGGATCGAAGGCCACCAGTCCTAAGTCCTCGAGCATCCTCGCCAACTTCCGCTGCACGAGCCCGACTCCCTCCAGCAGCACCTCCGCGCTCGTCGCGCCGGGGTCGTGCGAGGTCACGCGCTCGAGATCATCGAGCACGTCGAGCATCCGCCGCACCAGATCCGCCTGGGCGCGACTCCAGGTTTCGGAGCGCTCGCGCTCGCTGCGCTTGCGGTAGTTGTCGAACTCGGCCGCGAGTCGCACGTGCCGATCCGTAAGCGCCTGCAGCTCACTTTGCAGGTGATCCGCCTCGTCAGCGCCGAATTCCGTCGCAGCCGTCTGACCCTGCATCCCTTCCTCGACTTGCTCGCCGGGCGTCTCGACTACCGGCCGGGTCGCCAGTTCGGCCTCCGCGTCGGGCTCAGCAGGCGAGTCGCCGCCCGCCGCGGGCGCTCCCCCGCGCCCCGGGGCGATGGTGCCCTCCTCCCCTACGTTCCGCTCGGACGCTTCGTGTCGTTTCCTAGCCATAGATCAGCGCATCATACACCCGCTTCGAGGCTTGCGTTCTTCAGCACCCGGCCCACCCAATCTGCCACCGCTGCGTACACTTCCTCGCGTATCAGCTCATTGAACAGCTCGTGGTGCTGATCCGGGTAGACCCGAACCGTGACGTCCGGGTCAGGAATCGAATCGGCGAACCGCAGGGCCGCGTCGGAATCCACGACCCCATCGGCCCCCGGCACGAGGAACAGAACCGGGCAGCGGATGCGCTCGGGTGCGCTCAGCGCGGCGGCTATGTTTGCCTTCACCTCCGCGTACATGCGCGGTGTGATCACGTGATGGACCAGCGGGTCCTCCTCGTAGGCCCGCACGACCTCCGGATCATGGCTGATCAGCGCGGGGGTCACGGGCTTGGGAAACGGCAGAGCGGGCAGAACCCGCAAGAGCACGCGACCGAGCGCTTCCTGCCAGGGCGGGATCGGGATCTTCGTTCCCAACCACGGCGCCGAAAGCACGGCGCAGCGGAAAACCGCGTCGTGCTCCTGCAGATAGCGAATGGTGACCAGGCCGCCGAACGAGTGACCCACTACGACGAGCGGCGTGCCGCTCGGGACCACCGACTCGACCTCCCTGCGGAAGCGGTCCAGATCCTCGAGCAACAGCTCGAAGCGCGCGACGTGGCCGCGCCGGCCGTCCGACCGCCCGTGACCCCGCTGCGTGCACGCGAACACCGAAAAGCCGTACGGGACCATCCCCTCGGCGAACATGCGGTACCGCCCGGAATGCTCGCCGTGACCGTGAACAACCACGAGGGCCGCCCGCGGACTCGGCACTTCCCACGTGCGATAGTGGAGGCGGAGCTTGCCTACGCCCTCCAGGTAGCCGTGCGTGCGAACGAGGTCCACGGCCGTCAATCCCCTGCCCCCCGCAAAGGTTCGTTGGCGTGGGAGCCCCGCCGCAGGCGTGCCCACAGGTGAGCGAGCGCGGCCTGGGCGGCTCGGGTCCGGATCTCCTCCCGGTCGCCCGGGAAGTGCTCGCGCACAGCCGTCACCGAGCCGCTCAGTGCGACCGCGTGCCATACCGTCCCCACGGGCTTCGCGGGCGTTCCGCCACCGGGCCCCGCGATTCCCGTCACGGACAGTCCGGCATCCGCGCCGAACCTGCGCGCTACTCCCGAGGCCATGGCGCGCGCGACTTCCTCGGAAACCGCACCCTCGGACTCCAGCAGCTCGCTGTCCACATCCAGCTCGGCCACCTTCACGTCGTTCGCGTAGGCGATCACGCCACCGACCACATAATCCGATGCTCCCGCGTGGTCCGTGAGCCGCTTCGTCACCAAACCGCCCGTGCAACTTTCCGCTACCGCCAGGGTCAGCGATTGCGCCCGCAACAGCCGTCCCACGACCGCCGCAACATCCTCATCGTCGGTCGTGTAGCGGTACGGCTCCACGGCGGGCGCCAGGAGATGTGCCACGCGATCCAGATGAGCCTCCGCCTCGACACGATCCGCCACCCCCCTAACCGTCAGCCGCAGGTCGACGCCCGTGAGGTCCGGCAGGAACGCCAGCGCTACCGGGGCGATGTCGTCCGCCCCGATCGCGCGCGCGATGCGATCGGCCAGCGCCGACTCGGCGATGCCGGTAGTCCGGATCAGACGATGACGAACCGGCGCGAGTCTGCTCCCGAACCGCTGCTCCAGGTACGTCACCACCTGAGGATCCATGAGACCCTTCAGCTCGCGCGGGACGCCGGGAAGCAGGATCACGGTGGAACCGTCCAGCTCGAGCACCAGGCCCGGCGCAGTACCGCGCGGATTCCGCAGGACCCGCGCGCCCGCCGGAACTTCCGCCTGGCGACGGTTCGACGCGGGCAACTCGGTGTAGCCGCGCTTGCGAAAGCGCTCGCGCAGCTCCTCCAGCAGCGCCTCGTCGATGACGAGGGGGAAGCCGCAGTGCGCGGCGACGACGTCCTTCGTGATATCGTCGGGTGTCGGACCCAGGCCGCCGGTCACGAGGACGACATCCGCGCGTGCGGCCGCACCGCCCACCGCCGCGCGAATGTCCTCCGCACGGTCCCCGACGGTCGCCCGCCGTACTACGTCGAAGCCGAGCTCTCCCAGCCGCCGGCCCAGCCACGCCGCATTCGTGTCGATGCTCTGACCCGAGAGCAGCTCATCCCCAACGGTGACGATCTCGACGCGGGGAACCGCGGCCGCTCCGCTTACCGTCACACCCCCCGCAGCACGACGCCGCGATAGCTCCACAGATAGTCCAGCATCGAGTACACCGTGAGGATCACCGCGAGCGCCAAGCTCGCGCCCACGAACGCCCCGTGAAATGCCGACCAACCATCCCACGCCGATCCGCGCCAGGCAGCACCTTGCGCCGCCGTCTCGAGCGCGTACCACAGCAGGAGCGAACCCGAGAAGAGATTCTGCGACAACGCCTTGTACTTACCGGATTTGCCGGCCGGAATCACGATCCCACGCCGGGCCGCATAGCTGCGAAACAGGGTCACGAACAGCTCGCGCCCAAACACCACCAGTAGCACCCACAGCGGCAACTCGCCCCACCAGGGTAGTGCGCCAACCGCCCGGTCTCCGCGCGACAGGATGTAGAAGGGCACGAACGTCGACGCCAGGAGCAGCTTGTCCGCAATCGGATCCAGGAGCTTGCCCGTGTCGGTGATCCAGCCGTGTTTCCGGGCCAGGTAGCCGTCCCACAGGTCGCTCATGCTGGCGACCAGGAAAAGGGCGAAGGCGAGAGTTCGCGACAGCAGGCTGGGAGCCAGCGCCAGGAAGAAGATGGCGGGGCAAAGCGCGATCCGGGTCGCCGTGATCACATTGGGAGGGGTCAACCACCGGGGTTGCATCGCCATCAGCTGAGCGACTTGAGCACGAGCTTGCTCACCGCTTTGAGCGTGTCGAAGACCCCGATTCCCTTCACCGCCACGGCCTCGAAGTCCGGTACGCTGTCAGGGTTGAGCTGAGCCCGCAACTCATCCAGGCCCACGATGCTGGGGAGGTCCCGCTTGTTATACTGGATCACGAACGGCATCTCCCTCAAGTCATAGCCGTATTCCGCCAGGTTCTCGTACAGGTTGTGCATCGAGTCGATATTCGCGTCCATGCGCTCCATCTGCGAGTCCGAAACGAACACGACTCCATCGACTCCCTTCAGGATCAGCTTGCGGCTGGCGTTGTAGTACACCTGCCCAGGCACGGTGTAGAGATGGAAGCGGGTCTTGAAGCCGCGGATCGAGCCCAGATCCACAGGCAGAAAATCGAAGAACAGAGTCCGTTCTGTCTCCGTGGCCAGCGAGATCATCTTGCCGCGGGTCTCCGGGTTCACCTTCTCGAAGATGTACTCGAGATTGGTCGTCTTGCCCCCCAGACCGGGTCCGTAGTAGACGATTTTGCAGTTGATCTCCCGACTGGCGTAGTTGATCATCGACATAGGCAGGACCCCTCGGTGCTCAGCGGCGTGCTAACTCTCTCGGAACAGCCGCTCGACCTCATCTTCGGCCTCGTTCACCCATCCTGCCTCCATGCTCAGGGGTCGCGCCCCCGCCTCGAACCGGGCGAACAGCTCCCGGAATAGCTCGGTCAAGGCTGCGACGGCCAGCCCCGCCTTCAAGCGCACGAGCCCGAGTGTGGTCTGCTGATCGAAAAGAACGCCGAGGATGACCCGCCGAGCCACGTCCGCCATATAGAGTGACACCCGCTCACCCTGGTGCACCAGCGAGCTGAAATCACGCTCACCCACCAGGCCGGCAAGCTGGTCGTTGGCCGAGAAATTCGCGGAAGCCAGCGAGGCCAGCGCCATACCGTCGAGCCCGTTCGTATCTCCCACCGTAGTGATGAGCTGGCCCGTCCGGTCCACCAGAAAGGCGCTACGCCCTTTCGACTCCGCGATCAGACTGCCCAGCCGCTTCTCGATCTCGGCAACGTCCGCCTCGCTGAAGGACCAACTGCCGTGGGTCTCCAGCGTCATCCTGCCCGCTCCAGCGCTGAGCCGGTCGCGCCTAGCACCTGGCGTTCCATGCGCTCCAGAATCGCGCGCGCTCTGGCTCGAAGCAACGGCCGCGGCTCGTTGGCGATGAAATCCCGCAACAACAGGATATCGTCGACGCTCGCGACTCGCAGCGACATGACCCCCAGCGCAGCCAGCCGCCGGAGCGCCCGCGGACTGAAAAGATCGCGGCGATGCCGACGCATCTGGTCGCGCAGGAGAAACAATACGAGCGCTGCTGTGGCCGCCGCGGCCAGCAGTGTCAGAGCCGTCGTTCGAAGTGTACGATTCATGTCGCCCCGTCCTCCGGGGTCCCCACGCAGGGAGAATCGTTGCGTGGGGCAAGGAATTCTGCCGTCACATGTCTCTGCGGCCCGCCAGCGCCTCCGCGATGGTGGAAGCGTCGACGTATTCCAAGTCGCTGCCCACCGGAATCCCTCGCGCGAGCCGCGTTACGCGAGGGCCCAGCCCACGCACACGCTTCTCCAGGTACACGGCGGTCGCTTCCCCCTCTACGTTCGCGCTCGTCGCCACGATCACTTCCCGCAGCGCTTCGCCCGACGACTGAATCCGCTCGACGAGTCGCTCGATGTCGAGCTGTTCGGGTCCCACGCCGTCCAGCGGCGACAGCCGGCCGCCCAGCACGTGATACAGCCCGCGGTAGCCACCGCCCCGTTCCACGGCATCCACGTCCGCAGCTTCCTCCACCACGCAAATCAGCCCGGGATCACGACGAGGGTTCGAGCACACGGCGCACAGTGGCTCCTCGGCATAGTTCCCACACCGCTCACAGCGCCGAATCCGCTGCACGAGCTGTTCCAGCGCGTGCGCCAGGCGCAGGGCATCCTCGGGGGCACCCTTCATCAGGTGGTAGACAAGACGTTGCGCCGTCTTCGGACCGATGCCGGGCAGACGCGTCAGCTCGCCGGTCAGATCCTCAATGACCGACACGAAACGCGCTATCCTAGAGGAGGTTGGAAAACGGATTCGGGAACGGCAGCCCGCCGGTCAGCTTCTTCAGCTCCTCCTCGTACATCCCCTGAGCTCGGTTCTGGGCCTCCGACACGGCCGCGAGGACCAGATCCTCCACCATATCTACGTCGGCCGCAGCCAAAACGCTTGGATCGATCCGAACCTCCCGGATCCGACCTCGGCCATCCGCTGTCACGGTAACCATCCCGCCCCCCGCCGATGAGGTCACCGTCTTCGAGCCCAGCTCATCCTGCAACTGTGTCAAACGGGCCTGAATCTGCTGGCCCATCTGGAGGAGTTGCGCAAAGTTCGTCATCGCGTCCGGTTCCCTGTGAGATTCCGCACCGCAAAAAAGAACAGGCCCCCTCTCGGATCCGACCAGAAGGAGCACTCGCGGGCCGTTTGCAAGTTGCTACGAGTCCAAGAGTTCAAGGTCCAGTTCTTCTACCGCTCGTCCCAGAACGGGTTCCCGCGCCAGCAAGCGCTCCAGCCGCTCGCGGCGAGCGGCCTCCGTACTCAGCCGCTCCAGCGGCTCTCCGGCCCCCTCGACCGCTATGCGAACGTCCGCCCCCAGGGCCGCCCGGAACGCCGCCTCCACCTGGGCGCGCACCCGTACGGCCTGCAGGCGATCGAGACCCGGTCCGGGTGGCATCTGCACGACGGCCCACCCCTTTTCTGCCGGCACCACCTTCGCCATGCGTAGGAAAGCCTTGAGGCCCTGCGGCAGACCGGCGCCTTCCTGTAGCATCCGTTCCCAGGCCGCCTCGAGTGCGGCCGGCGGGTCGCTCGCACCCGGAACGGGAGACGGCTCAGTCGAGGCTCGTACGACCGATGCGGCTGGTGCGGTCGGTGTGCGCGTCGCGACCGGCGCGGTCTCACGTACTGCCGGGCCTGCAGCGCGGCCGTGCATCTCCGGCTCTGGTGACGACCCCTGTCGCGCCGGCGACGCCTTCGGCGAGGCCACGCCCTTCCCCGCTCCGGGGTTGCCGGCGCTGCCCGTTCCCACAACCTCCGGGCTGCCCAGCCGGCGGATCAGCTCCTCGACCTCGACGGTGCGCTCCAGGTACGCATAGCGCAGGAGCAGCATCTCGATGAGAATCCGCGGCTGCGCCGCCTTGCGCAAACTCCCGTCTGTCTCCAGATCCGCCGCCAGCCCTAGCATGCGCACGAGGTCGCCCGCCTCGAAGCGCGCGGCTCTTTCCGCATACGCTTCGCTGAGATCAGGACGCAGATCCGGGGGAGAATCCGCAGGGTCGAGACGTAGCCGCAGAAGCGTGCGCAGGCCGTCGGCCAGGCCATGATAGAACTCGATCAGGTCGTACCCTTCCTCGACGAGCTGCTCGACGAAGCGGAAGACATCTCCGGGCCGGCGCCCCAGCACGATCTCGCATAGCTCCAGGTAGCGCTCCTGGGGCACGAGTCCGAGCACGCTGCGCACGGACTCGTCAGTCACGTCGCCGTCCGTGAACGCCAGCACCTGATCCAGCAGGGACAACGCATCACGCAGGGCGCCATCGGCTTTGCGCGCGATCGTCCACAGCGCCGCTTCCGGAGCGGCCATCTGCTCCCGGCTCAGCACCTCCTCGAGCCGGGCCACGATGTCCTGCACTCCGATGCGCCGGAAATCGAAACGCTGACAACGCGAGAGGATCGGAGCCGCCGCCTGCTGGATCTTGTGCGGCTCCGTCGTCGCAAACACGAAGATGACCCGAGGCGGCGGCTCCTCCAGAACCTTCAGCAGCGCGTTCCACGCTTCGCGCGTGAGCATGTGCGCCTCGTCCACGATGTAGACCTTATGACGGCCTGCGTCGGATGGCGCGTACATCGCCCGTTCCCGCAAATCACGCGCATCGTCCACGCCGCGGTTCGAGGCGGCGTCGATCTCGACAACATCCAGCGACGTGTGCCCTCCCCAGATCCGCTCGCAGCTCTCGCATTCGCCGCACGGCTCTCCGTCCTCTCCTCGCCGCGGGCAGTTGAGGGCCATCGCCAGCACGCGCGCAAGCGTCGTCTTGCCAACGCCGCGCGGACCGCAAAACAGATAGGCATGCGCCACGCGGCCGCTCGCCACCGCGCGCTTGAGCGTCCGTGAGACGTGCTCCTGGGTCGCGACCTCCGCGAAGCGACGCGGGCGGTACTTACGCGCTAACGCCTTGTTTGACAATATTATACACGGTTGGGATGAGAAGAAGCCCCAGGCAACCCGCAGCGACGTCCGCCGCACGTACCGCTGCTACCTGCGGGGTCCTGACGGGTTAGTGGGCTCGCGCCCTGCGGACCTGGGGCCACTCTTTCAAAGCTACGCGGCCGTACTCACCAGTGTCAACCGGAGGTAATGGGTGAAATTGGGTTGTGCGGGTGAGGCTCAGCGAAAAGAGAGCCCGGGAACCACTGGCTCCCGGGCTACCCCGTGGTGGTAACCACCACACCTGAGCGTCACTCAAGTAATTTTGCGTCGTGCGTCGGCCTTGTCAATGTCAAAAGAAGCGTGCTCCCGGGGGGATTCGGAGCCGAGCAGCCCTCATGCTGGTCCCAAAGGACGAGTGTGGCCCTCTGCGAGGCGACCGAGGACGCCGCCACAGGTTCCGTGCGAACGGTTTCCTGAATACGGCCGACGGCGCCTCGGCGTGGCCAAATCAGCGCCCGCAGGTCAACCCCAGGGGCTTGCGCCCGCCTGAGTGACGCTCAGGTGTGTCTGCCAGTTCCACCACGGGAGCACCTTAGCTGCGGAATGGTGGTACCAGCGAACACCTGATCGTAAGTTCAGCCCCGCAGGCTACTCAAAGACTCGCCTCCTTGGTCCGTGCGAGAACCGCTGGGTGATCCGCCAGGCATCCTCGACGTGTTCGATGAGCGGCGGCTTGTTCTCGCGGAACAGAACGGATACCGCATCAAAGCGGAGTGTGACCGCTCCGGGGCGAGCACGTCTCAGCCACTCCGAGGCTACGGTCCGGATCTCCTGGCGCTTGCGGTGCGTGATGGCGGCGAGCGGGTGACCGAACTCCGCGCTGGCGCGCGCCTTCACCTCGACGAACGCGATGACATCGCCCTTCGCCGCGATGAGGTCGATCTCCCTGTGGCCGAAGCGCACGTTGCGCTCGACGATACGCCAGCCACGGCGCTCGAGGTGGCGGGCGGCCAGGTTCTCGCCGGCCCGCCCCAGCTTATGGCTGCGCATGAGGATCTCTCCCTGGTTGCGAAGCCTACGCTTTGGGAAAGTGCGCGGGAATGCGCGGATGGGAACTCTATCCCTCCACTATCCCACGTTTTGAGGAACCAGCGGCGAAACCAGTCGGCGTCCGATCGCGCTCGCGATCACGGCGATCTGGTCCATCAGCTCCTTGAACTGGTCGGGATACAAGGACTGTCCGCCGTCCGAGAGCGCGTGGTCCGGGTCCGGGTGGACCTCGACGATGATGCCGTCGGCTCCCGCGGCGATGGCCGCCCGAGCCATCGGGGTCACCTTCGCGCGGATCCCCGTGCCGTGGCTGGGATCCGCGATGATCGGAAGATGCGACAGTGCATGCACGACCGGGATGGCGGTGAGGTCGAGAAGGTTGCGTGTGTACGTATCGAAGCTGCGCACCCCCCGCTCACAGAGCACCACTTGATCGTTCCCCTCGGCCAGCAGGTACTCTGCGGCCAGCAGCAGCTCCGTGATGGTCGCGGCCATACCGCGCTTGAGCAGCACCGGCTTCCCGGAAGCCCCTGCCTTCCGCAACAGGGAGTAGTTCTGCATGTTGCGGGCACCGATCTGGATCATGTCCGCGTATTCCGCCACCACGTCCACGGATTCGGGGTCGAGCGCCTCGGTCACGACCGCCAACCCCGTCTCTTCCCGGGCTCGGGCCAGCAGCTCGAGCCCTCTGACCCCCAGCCCCTGGAAGGCATACGGCGAGGTGCGCGGCTTGAACGCCCCACCCCGGAGGACGGTCGCGCCGGCACCGCGAAGGTAGCGGCTGATCCCGAGGATTTGCTCCTCGCTTTCGACGGCGCACGGACCGGCCATCACGGCGACCTCGTTGTCCCCGATCTTCGTTCCGTTGGCGAGAACGATGATCGTGGGCTCGTCCTTCCACTCCCGGGATACCTGCTTATAGGGCTGGGTAACCGGGATTACCTCGAGCACGCCCGCTAGCCCCACGAGGCGGCTCGAATCGACCTTCCCGTCGTTGCCGATGAGCCCGATCGCCGTGCGCTGGCGCCCCGGGATCGGGCGCGCCTCATAGCCCATATCTTCAATGGTGTCGATAACCTGGCGCACCTCTTCCTCGGACGCGCCGTGCTTCATCACGATCAACATGTCTTGCTCTGCCTTCGGGTTAGCTGTCGCCTGCGATTCTCGGAACAGTATCTGGCCGGACCCTGGCCGTCCGCCAGGCCCTGAGAGCCAATACTCGTACAGGCTCCCAGGCTACCCCCATCATACGGAGAAGGTCAGCCCATCGACAGCGGAAATGACGGGGCCATGGTAGCCGGCGTCGTACACCAGTCTCGGCACCTCCACGGGATCCAGGAGAGAATATACGTGCGTGATCACCACGAGTCCGGGACGAGAGACGCTCGCCAAGCGGGCCACGGTGCTCGGGCTCAGGTGCGTCTCCAGGGCGGATGAATCCGGGACGGAGCACTCGCAGACGAGCACGTCCACGCCGGCCATAAAGGCGGCAAGGCCGTCGCTCCAACCAGCGTCGCCCGTGTAACCGACGGCCCGGGTCCCACGCTCGCAGCGATACGCGACGGAAGGGGACGCATGCACCGTCGGGTGTGAACGCAGCCAAACCTGGTCGCCGACCTCGACCCCCGCGCCTTCGTCGAGCTCCCGAATCACCAGCTCTACTCCGGGTTCCAGGACGAAGTCGCCATGCGCGTCGCGCAGGCGCTGCAGCAGGCCGAGCGTTCCTCGCGGACCGATCAAGGTCAGAGGTTCGCCGCGACCGTCACCCAGACCGTACTTGAACGCAAACAGCAGCGCGGCCAGCTCACCGATGTGGTCGGCGTGGAAATGTGTGAGGGCGACATGGCTCAGACGCCGCCAATCGACGTTCCACCGCGCGAGCGAATGGAGCGTGCCGGCACCGCAGTCAAGGAGCAGCCGCGCATCGCCCGCCTCGACGTAATGCGCCGGCGAGCCTCGCTGAGCATCCGGCAGCAGCGTACCGGACCCGAGCACGGTGAGTCTGATCATAGGCTCTGGGGTTAGGAGCCTAAACCTCTACGGCCAGAACACGACGTGGCGAATCTGTTCGGTTCCGAGTGCCCGTAGTCGCAGAAGATAGACGCCCGACTCGACCGCGCGGCCCGAATCGTCGCGGCCATCCCACCTCAGCAGTACACAGGGATCGCCGCTGTCGGAGCGGCCATAGAAGCCTGGATCGAGCTCGACCGGCCCGCAACCCGGGGCGGGAATCAGCCGCCGCACGAGAGCTCCTCGCACGTCATGAATGGTGAGCTGCACGGATCCGCGCTGCTGCAGATCGAACCACACGTGGGTGTCCGCGCGGCCCAGATCCGGGCGTGGAAATGGATTGGGGAAGTTCTGGTGCAGCAGCGTGGCGGGCGGCCCGGCACCAGGGTCCTGAGCGCCCAATGTGGACGTGCAGAAGAGGACGGCCGCGCAGCCGAGAAGGTGCCTACGCCGCCGAATCGTTCGCGCGCAGTGCGTCATCGAGCCGCACACCCACGATCGTGCTCACCCCCGGCTCCTCCATCGTGACCCCGTAGATGGACTCCGCCGCTTCGATCGTGCGAGGGTTGTGCGTGATCACCACGAACTGCGTGTCGTGCTTGAACTCTTCGAGGAGTCGCGTGTAGCGGCCGATATTCGCTTCGTCCAGCGGCGCGTCCACCTCATCGAGCACGCAGAACGGGCTCGGCTTCACGAGATAGATTCCGAATAGCAGCGCGAGCGCGGTGAGCGCCCGCTCGCCACCGGACAGCAAATCGATCCGCTGCGTGCGTTTACCCCTGGGCGACGCGTAGATCTCGATCGGGGACTCCAGCGGATCATCGGGTTCGCTGAGCCACAGATCCGCCTCGCCGCCTTCGAACAGCCGCGCGAACGTAGCCTGGAAGTTCGTGCGTGTGGCGGCAAACGTCTCTTGGAAGATACGCGTGGCCGTCTCGTTGATCCGGCGGATGGCCGAGCGTAGGTCATCCCGCGCGGCCACGAGATCGGTGCGCTGGTCACGCAGGAAACCGAGGCGGCGGCTCTCTTCTTCGTGCTCCTCGATGGCCAGCATGTTGATCGGTCCCAGACGAGTGATGCCCGCTACGATCTCTTCCAGCTCGGCGCGCAGAGCATCCGGCTCGCCGACCGCAGGCGCCGTCTCGGCCGCCAACGCCTCGAACGGACTACCCCACTCGTTCTCGATGCGATCGTGAATGCGCTGTCTCTTCTGAGTGAGCTCCTGGCGCTCCAACTCCAGACGATGTCTTTCTTCCGTCGTGGTGCGCTCGGCGTTGCGGGCGGCCTTCACCTTACGGTCCACCTCGTCTACGCGCTCTGTGGCCGCCACGTGCGTGGCTTCGCGCTCGCGCAGCTGCGCTTCCGCGGTATCGCGCTCCGCGAACAGTCGCTCGAGCTCCGCGTCCGCCCGCGCCTTCAGGGCCTCGACCTCGGCCAGCATCGCGCGCAGCGCCTGCTCCTCGCGGTCGAGCAGTTCCACCTTGCCGGTCCACTCGCCCTTCGCCAGCTCCGCGTCCCGCTGTCGTTCCACGGTCCTGTCCAGCTCACTGCCGACTCGGGCGGCGGTCACTCCTCGTGCGACCTCCTCTCCGCGCGCGGCTTCCCACTCGGACTCGCTGCGCGTGAGCGCGGCACGGGCCGCGTCTCGGGCCGCACGCATGGTTGCTGCTTGCGCCTCGAGGGCGGCGCGATCGTTGCGCGAGTCCCGGGCTCGCTGCAGCGCCCGGTCACGCGTGGCCCGCGCGCCCTCGAGCTGGCGCAACAGCTCACCCTGATCGCGATCCACGCGCGCATGCTGATCCTGTTGGGCTGCCAGTCCGGCCTCCGCGCCCCGCAGCCGATCCTCGGCGCCGCGCAGCGCCTCGTGCCGGGCTCGCACCGCCTCTTCAGCGGCTTGCACGCCCGCTTCGGCCTGCTCGCGCGCCGTCCGCGCCTGCGCAGCCTCGCGCGCGGCTTGGACCTTCTCGTGCGCCAGGCGCTCCATGCGCTCGCGTCGCTCGAGCGCGCCTGCCGCGCCCAAGGGGTTCCCTACGCGGATGACCCCGAGGCTGTCGATCGACGCACCGGACGGCGAAAGCCGGGTACGGCCTGTCGCGCCGGCCGTCAGCAGGTCGCTCTCTTCGACGAGCTCCACGCCGGCGAGGAGCGCGCGCACCCACCCCTCTCCGGCGCCGCGGCCGCTCACGCCACCGGGAAGCGCAGCGCCGTGGGTGGCGCCAACCGAGCTCGAGTCCGCGGGAAGCAGTATGAGTCCACCGCCCGCGCTCCAGCTCTCCGTGAACCACCTGCGCATGCGATCGGCCGACCGGCGATCCCGCACGACCACCGCGTGCAGGAGCGGCCCCAGATACAGCTCGACCGAGCGGGCGAGCCCGGCGGGCACCACAATGAAGTCCGCGAGCGTGCCGAGAACATCGCCATCGCCGGCGGCCAGCGCAGCGGCCACCACGGGAGCGAGCCCTTCGCGATCGCGCTCCATCGCAGCGAGCGCCGAATGCTGGGCCTCGAGCGAGCCGGCCAGGTCCTCTGCGGCACGCTCATGCTCCCGTGCCGCCAGCGCGCGTGCGCGGGCGTCGGCAACCAGACCTGCGGCCTCCGCCAGCGCGGCCTGCGCCGCCGCAACATCCTGAGCCAGGCGCTCGAGCCGGTCCGTGAAGAGATCCCCTTGCTCGCGCAGCGCAGACAGCGTGCTGGATGTCGCATCCAGGTCCTTGGCCAGACGCTCGACATGGCGCGACAGTTCGGCGGCCTGGGCGTCGGCCGCGTCTGCGTCTCCCTCGAGCTGCGCCATGCGCCGCATGATCTCCTGCTCGCGCTCGGCGCTGGCCGAGAGCGCGTGCCGTGCCTCCCCCAACCGCACGCGCAGCTCCTCGCTGCGGATGCGTGCCTCCGCCAACCGCGACGCAGAGGCATCGGTCTCGGCTTGTAGCCGGACCCTGGATTCCTGGAGACTGGCCAGCTCCGCGCTCAGCTCCTGAATCCGCTGACTGGCCTGACTGCGCTCTTCCTCGATCTGCGCGAGGCGCCGCCGCCCGTGTGTGGCCCGCTCCTCCGCCACGGCCAAGTCCTTCTCCCAGCGCACGAGCTGGTCTCTGACCGCGTCCACCCGCGTGGCCGCCTCCACCCTCGCGCGCTCGGCCTCCAGACGCTCGATGCGCAGGGCCTCCAGCTCAGTCTCGGCCGCCGTCAGCGCCGCGGCCACCGCGTCCCGATCCTCGCCGCGCCGGCTGAGCGCGGCTTCCACGGCCTCGAGGGTCTGCTCGATGGCGCGCAGCTCCTCACGAACCACCGCCAGCTCGACGGCCAGGCGCCGCGCACGCAGCTCCTCCCAGCGCTGCGCGCGCGACCGCTGCCGCGCCAGCGACCGCACTTTGGACTCGACTTCCGCGATCAGGTCTTCCAGCCGCGCCAGGTCGACCTCGGCGGCCTCCAGCCGGCGGAGCGCAGCCTTGCGACGATCCTTGTACTTGCCGATGCCGGCGGCTTCCTCGAACAAGCCCCGGCGTTCCTCGGCCCGATCCGAGAGGATCACATCGATCATGCGATTCTCGATCACGGAGTAAGCGTTCGCGCCCAGTCCGGTGTCGCGACAAAGGTCCAGAACGTCGCGCAGTCGACAAGGCGAGCGGTTGAGCGCATACTCGCTGCCGCCTCCGCGGAACACCGTTCGCGAGATCTCCACCTCGCCGAACGGCACCGGGAACAGGCCATCCTCATTCGTCAGCACCATGGTCACCGACCCTCGATTCACGGGCCGCCGTGACACCGTACCCTGGAAGATGGCCTCCTCCATGCGCGCGCCGCGGATGGCCGAAGGACGCTGCTCACCGAGAACCCAGCGGATGGCATCGCTGATGTTCGACTTGCCGCAGCCGTTGGGCCCGACGATCGCGGTGATGCCCGGATGAAACTCGAGCTCGGTGCGATCGGGGAACGACTTGAACCCTTGGAGCTGAAGGGCCTTGAGTCTCATGCGGAGGGCCGACCTCTGCGTGGAGCCAGGGGAACGTCGATGCCGTTTGTCCTCAACAACTCGCGCATGGCGGACGCCTCCTGCTCGTTCGCGTAGCCGCCGGCGTAAACCTGGTAGCGCTCGGATCCGTCGCTCTGAGGCACTGTTACGACATAGGCCGGGATGAGCAGGTCCGCCAACTCACGAACTCGGCGGTCTGCCAGTCCCCGATCCGGGAAGGCCGCGAGGTCGAAGGCGAGGGTCGCATCGCGCAGCAGCGCGTCCCCACCCCCCAGACCGGCGGCCACCAGGCGTTCGCCGAGCACCTGCGCGCCCGCCGAGTCCGGCACGGCCCCCACCAGCACGCGGTAGAACATCTGACCATTCACGACCACGGGCGCGCTGAGGCGAACCAACGAGGGGTTCGCGGCCGTGATGACGGCGAGCTGCGCCTCGGCTTCCTCGAGCGTGCTATAGGCGCCGAGCGCCAGTGAGAGCGGCAGCGGCCGGCCCTGAGGAACCACCGGAAGCTCGACTTCCGCGTCTGCGTCTACCGGCGCGCCGGCGTCCAGGAATGGCAGCGGCGCCCTCTCGATGCCGTAGTACCAGACGGCCGCGGCGAGCGCCACGATGAGTCCGATCAGGGAGATGGAGGACGGCCGTCCGGTTTGGCGCGGCGGCGTCCTGCCTTTCCTGGATTCCGCCACCGCAACCTTGAAGGTCGGCGACAAGGACACCTTGGGCGACTCGTCGGCGGTAGCGCCCATCGCGGTCGTAGCGTCCGACTCCTGGGCGGTCGTCGCTTCTTCGATCTCCGCCGACGTGCTCCTCACGACGAGAGGCTCGGGCTCGTCGCTGGTGCGCGCTTCGGGGCTCGGATCCCAGCGACCTGCCTGCGCGGGCTCGGCTTCTAAGGGGCCCCCACGTAACTCGTTGCGTCGGGTATAGGTTTCGGGCTGGGTCTCGTGCTCTACCTCGAAGTCAGGCGCGAGATCCCATTCGCCGGTGTCGGGCTGCGCCTCGACCGGTTTCACGGGCTCCGCCTCCCACTTCATCTGATCGAGCCCCGTGGTCCAATCGTCGGCCGCGGGCGTTGCAGCCTCCCTTACCTCCTCGGTCTCCCTGCCCCACTCGATGTCGCCCGCCGGCAGTCCCTCGAACTCCAAACCCGTCGCTTCTTCCGCCTCTACCGGAGGCCCGAGCACCGCGGTCACTGGCAGGCCCGCAGCCGCGTCGGAGACGTCCTCGCCCGAGCGCGCCAGAAGCACGAGTGCGGACGCGCGCGTGGCCAGCGCCTCGAAACCAGGGAGGTGGAGCGGCACGTACACCAAGAGCGTCGCACCCGGTCGGGTGAGCTCGCGAATCAGGTCCGGCCAACGTTCGTGACGCAGTACGCCTTCCGGATCGGGTGTCGGCGTGCCGGCGGGAACGAAGACGAACGAGCCGCCCGCCGCGTTGGTCGATACACGCCCGACCGAGGCTCCGTATACGAGCGCGTCGACTACGCCTTCACCGTTCTCCTCGCCCAGCACGTCGTGCAGCCGTGGATTCGCGATTCCCGCGTCCGCGAGGCAGACAGGCGCGTGCTCACCCCAGTGGGCGGCCAGCGTCGTGACCGCACGGGGCGCCCAGTCATCCGCTTCCGCCCCTGTCGCCGCCGCAAACACCACCACCGTCCCGTCACCCCCACCCGTCATCAGTGCTGCGACGTCGGGCGGCACGACGCCCAAGTTGAAGTCGAACGGCTGCCACTCAGGAAGTGCGTTCCTCATCACTCTCGAGCCGCGCAGCTGGCATCGTCGCCGGCAGACATTGGTTTGTGCAGTGAAACTTCGCCGATCCGTCCGGCGTGGAACCCTCGGAACCGCGCGTCACTTACCATGTCACGAACGCCCGGCTCCCGTGCGAGCCACCCTGTCGAGCCAGGGACCAAGCCTCGCTCCCCCGGCCAACATAACGCCGCTGGCCGCCGCCGTGCAATCGCTGCCCCCTCCCGAGAAAGGAACCGGCTAGGAGCCTGTCCGGGTCCTAGCCTGTGAACTCGACCCGGGGCGCATCGCC
>JACQVC010000216.1 GCA_016209995.1 Gemmatimonadota bacterium | reverse complement strand
TCTTCGACGCGGGCGAGTACAATGGCTACGCGCTGGAGGCGTCCGAGGTGGTGGGGTCACCGGTGCAGATGGCCGTGCCGACCGCGGTGGCTGGGCGGTTGCCGGTGCAGATGGCCGGGCCGGCCACCGTAGCTAGGCTGTTGCCGCCGACACGGCCGACCGGCGTGTCATTCGTGAGCCATTACCTCGCGGATGCGGAAACTGGTCTCCCGCCGGCGGACGCGTTCGGCCGGGCCGAGTACGAACCGGCCCTCCAGCTCGATTACGTGGGACAGCCCACCTTCGGGGTGGGAGTCGACCGGTTCGGCACGGGAGTCGCCGGAGCCACCGCGGTGTTCTTCAGCGACATGCTCGGTAACCGTAACCTCGCGCTGGGACTCCAGGCGAACGGCCGGATCCAGGACATTGGCGGCCAGGCCGTCTACATGAACCTGCGCAGCCGTTGGAACTGGGGAGTTTCCGGCGGACGCATTCCTTATCTGCTCGCCTACACATCGGTCGGCGCCGTCGGCTTCAACACGATCGAGGTGAACCAGCTGCTCCAGCGGATCTACATAGACCAGGCCGTCGGTCTGGTCAGTTATCCGCTGTCGAGTACGCGCCGCATCGAGGCGAACGGCGGACTCACCCGTTACAGCTATGGCGGCGAGATCGAAACCTTCCTGATGGCGGGAAATCAGGTCGTCGACCATCGCCGCGAAGACCTGCCGAAATGCACAGGGGATCAGGTAGCCACACCCTACTTCAGCGGCTGCGTACCTGATGCGCTCAATCTTTTCCAGGCCGCCGTCGCCTACGTAGGTGATTACTCGTTCTTCGCCTTCACGTCACCGGTGCGCGGCGGACGGTTCCGCTTCGAGATCCAAGAGACCCTGGGAACCCTCAACTACCGGACGGTGTTGGCCGATTACCGTCGCTACTTCTTTGGCCGGCCGGTCACGCTGGCCGCTCGGGGTCTCCACTACGGACGCTTCGGGGCCGACGCGAACACCGGTCGCCTGAATCCGCTCTTCCTCGGCTACGAGACCTTCGTGCGTGGATACGCCGCCGAGTCGTTCCAGGCCGCTGAATGCTCGGACGCAGGTAGCGCGGGGGCGTGCCCCGCGTGGAACCGCCTGTTCGGAAGCCGCATCGGGGTCTTCAACATGGAAGTCCGGCTGCCCCTGTTCGGCGTCCCGGAGTTCGGCTTGATCAACTTCCCGTATCTGCCCACGGAGATCGGCGCATTCGTGGACGGCGGGGCCGCGTGGCAGAGCGCAGGCGCCGCGCAGGACGAGCTGCAGTGGCGGTTCGATCGCGAAACGGACCAGCGGGTCCCCGTCTTCAGCACGGGCGTCAACGCGCGCTTCAACGTCCTGGGCTTCCTGGTATTCGAAGCATACTACGCGTACCCGTTCCAGCGACCGGAGCGCGGCTGGCACTGGGGATTCCAACTCGCACCCGGCTGGTAGGAGCGGCGCGCACTACGCGCTTTGTATTCCGGGAGAGGCAGGTAAGAAGGGAGAGAGGGAGATGCGGGAGATCTTTTCTCCCTTCTTATACAGTTCTGGATGGACTTCGGACTTGGACCACCACGTTAGAAGACGCGAATGTTCAGGTATCGGCTGGGGTTGGCGCGGATGTCGTTCAACAAGAGCGCCAGGCTCTCGAACGTCTGCGTGAGGTTGTTGTAGAGCGCATCATCTCGCGACAGGCGGCCGAGGGTTCCCTCGCCGCGTTCGATTCGTGCCAGGATCGCGTCAAGACCCGCCGAGCCGCGGCTCAACGCGGCCGCTGCGTCCTCCAGCGCCGCCGAGATGCTGTCGGTCCGCGCGACCGCCCGCTCCAGCTCCGGTCCGACTACGGCCCGCTCGACGCCGTCCGCCGTGCGGCTGAGACTCTGTGACAGATCGTGTAGCATGCCGCGCTGCTCCGTGGCTGCAGCCGCAAGCTGGCCGACCAGAGTCTGAAGTTCCTTCATCGTCTTCCCGAACGCTTCCACGGTTTCGTCGGACAGCAGGGCTTGCGCCTGGCTGAGTGCCCGACCGGCCTCATCCCCTACGCGCTCCATGGTCTCGATAAGGCCTTCCACCGTTTGCGCCGGCACCGTATCCCCGTCGGCCAGGGTAGCGCTTCCCGCACCCGGCGCGATGTCGACGACCATACCGCCCAGGAGTCCGCCGGAGTGCAGCGACGCGGTCGATCCCGCGGGAACCAAGTACTCCCTCTCGATCTCGAGTCGCATGCTGACGCCGCCGGGTGCCATGTCGAAGCCCAGGACGCGACCGATGTTCACGCCGCGGAGCTGAACGGGGTCGCCCCTGCGAACGCCACCCGCATCGGCAACGACCGAATACAGAAAGTAGCGTCCCCGGAAGGTGGCGGGCTCCGTGAGCGCGAGCAGCGTGGTCAGTGCGCCTGCGATCCCCATGAGCACGAAGATCCCCAGCACGAGCTCGCGGCTCGAGGTCGGTCGTGGCAGCGCGGACAGAATATCGTCGGCAACGCGCCCTCCCTGGGCGCGCAGCGATTCGCCTGTCGCCCCCGGGTGGTCGCTCATACCAGCTCCAGCACGTCGAGGGCTGCGTCCGCAGCCTCACGATCCACGAACGCGTGCACGACGGGATCGTTGGAGATGCGGAACTCGGCCGGAGTGCCGACGAAGCGGATCCGCCCACCCTCGAGCATGGCCACCCGGTCACACATCTCGAGCGCGCCCTGGATATCGTGAGTCACGATCACCGAGGTGACCTGCAGCTCCTTGCTCAGTTGCATGATCAGACGCTCGACCGCCGCCAGATTGACCGGATCGAGCCCCGTCGTCGCTTCGTCCCAGAGCAGGATCTTCGGTCGCCCCACGATCGCACGCGCCACGCCCACGCGCTTACGCATTCCTCCCGAGAGCTCTGCCGGCAGCTTCGCGAGTACGTGGTGGGGGTCGAGATTGACCAGCTCGAGGGCTTCCGCTACGCGCGTCCCCATTTCCCGGCGGCTCAGCCTGCGGGCTTCTACCTCTTGGAGCCCGAGGCTCACGTTGTCGAAGACGGTCATGGAGTCGAAGAGTGCGGCATTCTGGAACACGTAACCGACGCTGGAGCGGATCTGCTGCAATGTGTGGCTGCTGGAATGGACGACCGAGCGGCCGTCGACCAGCACATCGCCGGTGTCGGGCGTGATCAGGCGGATCGTGGTCTTGAGCAGCACGCTCTTCCCCGTGCCGGACGGCCCGACGACGCCGACCATCTCGCCCGTGTCGATGGTCAGGTCCACCCCAGCCAGGACGGGCCTGTCGAAGCGCTTGTAAACCTTACGGTACTCGATCATCCGACCACTGGCTCCGTATCCTCAAGGTCCGCGCTCGGCGGAGCGCCCAGCTTCGGGCGCAGACATGCGGACCAAGGAATGTAGGAGCCTATGCGAGTCATGAGGTGCGGCTCGCCCCATTACTCGGACAGGCTCCTGAGAAGAAATGAATGCAGCGCCGCGGCGAAAAAGCTCTCTAAGACCCACGGAATTTGCAAGGCGTGGGGCCTTCTGCGGCTTTACTCCAGCGTGCCTGGGACCGCTTGCTGCATGCGGGCCGCGAACTCTTCGGGCGGCCGCATACGCGAGAGATCCAGCTGGAAATCGGGACGCTCCGCTGCTTTCAGCTTTTCCAGGAACTCGCGCACCTCGCGAGGGGACAGCCCCAAGTGCTGGAGCTGGTCGGCGGAGAGTCCTGGCTCCCCGGGGCGAACGCTCAAGCCGTGCTCCGAGGCGTCCAGCAGGCGGCGCAGCGCCTGGAGCTCCGCGAAGCCCAAGTCTCTTCCCGCCACCTCGTAGTCGATCCATGCCTCATAGCTGAGCGGGGCCACGCGCTTCACCATCCCGGCCATGACGCGGGCGTACTCACGAATCTCCCGCTGCGCATGGTCGTCGACCCGAAGCGAAAGGAAGTGGAACAGATTGTGCAAATTGATCTTCCAGTACCACTGCGTGTACGTAGACAGCGGGAGATCGATGCGCGCCAGCTCACGCGCTACGTCTTCACCGAGCAACCATTCGTACGTCGCGGCCGCCGCCCGGCGACCCTGATCCCAGCGTGCGAGGGCCTCCTGGTACAGACCAGGGGGTGAGGCCTCGTCGGCTCGTCCCTGGCGATTCGTCTGGCTCTGCAGCGAGAAGTCGTGTGGCTCCGGCCGGTAGAAGAGGAGCGGCATGATGCTATAGCGCCCACTGTACTCGTTCACGTTGGCGGTGCGGTGGCGGATCCATTGGCGGGCGACGAAAACGGGCATGGCGCAGTGAAACTTCAGCTCCACCATTTCGCTGGGAGTGGTGTGACGGTGGCGCCTCAAGTACCGGATGAGCCCGCGCGTCTCGCTCACCCGTCGTGTGCCGTATCCATAGCTCACCCGCGCCGCATGCTCCACGCTATCGTCGCCCCCCATGTAGTCTATGAGGGCGACGAATCCGTGATCGAGCACGGGGAAGTATCCTCCGAGAATCTCTTCGGCCGCAGGAATGGTCGGCCGTTTGGTGTCCATAGCGCACACCCTGGCTGTCGCGCGTGAGCGTTCGCCTGCGAATAAACAGGAGACGTTGCTCGCGCGCAAGCGGGATTCACCGTTCTCGAGTGCCCGAACGCCCCTCGTGACAGTCGACCGACTCCATCAGCTCACGCGGAGTGTGCACCGATACCTTCCCCAACATCTCCCGGAATCCCCCCATCTCCCTCCTTACACAGGTTGTTTCTGCGCGGGCGCGGCGGCCACGACCCGTCGTCGATTGACCGCCTGCCCACCGCTCGGTAACGTCCACGGCCGGTCCTCCCGGTGAAACGCTGGTCGACAGCTCACTGAGCGAGTTACTTGGGTCCATGAACGACCGCTTGATTCGTGCCCTTCGTCGTCAGCCGGTGGACCGGACGCCCGTCTGGTTCATGCGGCAGGCAGGGCGGTCTTTGCCGCGCTATCGGGAGCTCAAGCGCAGCCGCGACATGTTCGAGATTCTACGCGATCCACAAGCGGCGGCCGAAATCACGATGCTGCCTCTCGAGTATTACGAAGTCGACGCGGCCATCGTCTACAATGACCTGTCGACGCCGTTCCTGGGCGCCGGACTTCGGGTCGAGATGAAAGCCGGCGTCGGTCCCGTGGTGGATCGTCCCATTGAAGCGGCGGCCGATGTGCGGCGCCTGCGGGCCTTCGAGCCGCGAGACGCCCTCGCTTTCTGTCTCGAGCAGATCCGCCGGCTGGTCGAGCAATTGGATGTGCCCGTGCTGGGGTTCGTCGGTGCGCCCTTCACGCTTTGTTCCTATCTGCTCCCCGGTCCCCGCGCCCGCCGGATCGACGCGCTGAAGTCCTTCCTGTGGCGCGAGCCAGCGGCCTGGGGCGATCTCGCCGAGTTCTGGACCGCGCATCTGGCCGAGTTCGCCGTCGCGCAGTTCGAAGCCGGGGCCGCGGCCGTGCAAGTCTTCGATTCCTGGGCGGGTGCCTTGGGGCCGGAGGACTACGAGCGTTCCGTGATGCCCTACTCGATGCGCCTCTTCCAGACCCTGAAGGACGCGGGTGTGCCGGCCATCCACTTCGCCACAGGCAATCCCGCGCTTCTGCCCCTGCTGGCGAAGGCCGGTGGCGATGCTATCGGCGTGGACTGGCGCCAGCCCATTGACGAGGCCTGGAGGGCCATCGGCCTCGATCGAGCCGTGCAAGGGAACCTGGACCCGGTTGTGTTGCTTGCGGGTAAGGATTGCGCCACGGCCCGGGCACGCGAGATCCTCGAGAGGATCGGGGGTCGCCCGGGCCACATCTTCAACCTGGGGCACGGGATTCTTCCGGAGACGGATCCCGCCGTGGTGCGGGCGGTCGTCGAGTGCGTACACGCGTACCCTGTTTCGTAACCGGCTGACACCTGCAGTGACTCATCACGTCGAGACCCGTACTGCGGTCCTGCTGCTGAACTTCGGCGAGCCTGACGTAGCTGTTCCCGAGGTCGTCGTGCCTTACCTAGAACGGATCTTTCAGGCGAACGCGGAGCTCGAGGGCGATCGGCCGGCAGCCGACGTGCGAGCCCGCAGCCGAGCCCTGGCTGAGCGGAGGGCGCCGGCACTCATCGAAGAATATCGGTCCATCGGCGGCTCCCCCTTGAAAGGAATCGCGCTCGCGCACGCCGGCCGGCTCGAGCAAGAGCTGGAGCGACGTGGGGTTGTTGCGCGCTGCTATGTGGGGATGCAGTTCGCCGAGCCATTCATCGAGGGAGCCGTGCAGGCGGCAATCGACGGCGGAGCGACGAGTCTCATCGCGATTCCGACGTATCCGCTGTGTGGACCGTCGACGACGCTCGCCGCGCTGCGGTCGTTTCGTGACGCGGTTCGCCGTGCCGATCGGAAACTCTCCATCTACGAGGTAACGGGCTGGCACCGTCATCCAGCATACCTGCAGATCCGCGCGGATGCCATCCGAACCGTGCTCGAGCGCGTGTCACGCCAGTTGGGAAAGGACCGGGCCACGCTGGTCTTCGCGGCCCACGGCACGCCGCTGAAATACGTCGAGAGCGGCAGCCGTTACGTGGACTACGTCAACGATTGCTGTCGTCTGGTGGCGTCGGCGGTCGGCGTCGAGGCGTACCAGATCGGATACCAGAATCATGGAGGGCGAGGCATCGCGTGGACGCAGCCCGAGATTCACGAAGTGCTGCGGGCGGTCACGACGGACGCCGTCGTGGTGGATGCCATCAGCTTCATGCACGAGCAGTCCGAGACGCTCGCCGAACTGGACCTCGAGCTGCGTGCGGCTGCCGAGAACGCGGGTCTGGAGTTTCACCGCGTCCCCGTGCCGCACGACGACCCGCGCTTCCCTCACGTTCTGGCTGACCTGGTGGAGTCGCTTCTCGGCCGTCCGGCCCCGGGACGACGCCTCGAGTTGTGTGCCTGCGCGGGCGACACGGGGGCCCGCTGTCTGAACCGAGGCACGGTTCTGCCGAGTGCGTTGTGAAGGGTGGCGCGCAGGCGAGGTTCCTGACGCGGCTGCGCGCAGCGCGTCCCCTGGTAGCGGTCGAGCTGCGACCTCCGAAGAGCGGACTCTCCTACGAGGACTCTTTGGACTTGTGGATCGACATGTACCACGCGACGCGTGCCTTTACCAACCAGGATACGGTGGTGTTTCTCACCGATAACGCCGTGGGCGAGGCGGAGGAGGAGAACCTCTATCACGCGGCGGCGAACCTGGGGCAGGAGGGGAATCTGTCCAGCGTGGTGCCGTTCCTGACCTGCAAGCACTCCCTGGACTACTGTCTGCTGTACGCGAAGCGAGCGGCGTCCCAGGGTATCGAGGCGTTAACGGTGCTGGGAGGCGACAGTTCGGTCGGGCCGCCGCGTTGCCTCGAGCATGGCTACCTGCTGCGCAAGCTGATCCGCCAGCAGGTGCCGTCCCTGGCCCTGGGCGGCTGGGCGAATCCCCACGCGGATCCGCGCCGCCAAGTGGACTTCATTCTTGCTGACGATTTCCAGGCCGAGTTCTTTCTGACCCAGGTGGTCTCGCACCATCAACGCGCCGTCATCGAACGTTTCCTCACGGAAGCGGAGCGGCGGGGAGTTCCCTATCCCGGCGTTTTCGGGGTTTTTCTGTACCGGAGCGCTCACGCGGGGACGCTGCGCAAGTTGACGCGTTTCTTCCCCGTGCCGGCGGAGGAGATCACCAGGGAGTTCGCGGCCGGCGTCCCGCCCGAGGAGATCTGCGCACGCACGATCCGCTGTTTGCGCGAGCTGGGTGTGGACAAAGTCTATGTGAGTAACCTGGGAATCCGTGGCGCGCAGGAGCGCTATCGCAAGCTGCTCGCCGCGCTTTGACAAAGCCGCATGGGCTCCTGCATGTTGAGGCCAGTCTCCCACCAAAAGCCGAGGATGGACGAAGATGACGGGTAGCCCCGAACAGGATCTGCGCGTGGATGCGCAAGCGCAGGCTCTGAAGCGCCGCATGAACGAGCGTCTGCGGCAGTTGCGCTGGACTCTGGCCGACGTAGCCACCAAGACGGGCGAGAACTATCGCAACGTGCACCGCTGGCTTCGTGAGGATGTCAAGGTACCGGCCGATTTCGTCGCCCGCTTCGTGAGAGTCGTGCCCGTCAGCGCGGACTGGCTGCTCACGGGAGAGGGAACCCTCGAGCCCATTCCGCCCAGCAACGCCGAGATGGCGCTCGAGCAGGTCGCGCAGATCATCGATCGGATTCGCCCCGGCACCTCCGGCCGGAGCTTTCTCGAGAGTCTTGTCAACAGCAGCATGGATGGAATCCTGGCGTTCGACACGGATGACCGCTTCACGGTCTGGAATTCGGCGATGGAGCGGATGTCCGGCGTGGCGGCGAGCGCGGTCCTGGGACGACGGACGTTCGACGTGTTCCCCTTTCTCCTGGAGTCCGGCGCAGACGAGGCACACCGGGCGGTGTTGCGGGGTGAGGCGGTGAAAACCGGAGACCGTCCCTTCTCGATTCCCGAGACGGGTCGCGAGGGTTGGTACGAAGCGAACTATGCTCCCTTGCGCAACGGCTGGGGCGACATCGTCGGCGGACTCTGCGTCGTTCGCGAGGTAACGGAACGCAGGCGCGCCGAACAGAGCTTGCGGGAGAGCGAGGAGCGGTACCGCCGTCTGGTGGAGCACTCACCCAACGGCGTCGCAGTGCACGCGGACGATCGCCTGTTGTACGTGAATCCGGCGGGAGCAGCCATCTTTGGGGCCGCGTCCCCGGCCGATATGGTTGGCAAGTCGATCCTGGACCTGGTGGTCCCCGAGCAGCGTGCGAATGTTCAGGGCCGGATTCGGCGGGTCATGGAAAGCGGCGGTCCGGTGGGGCCGGTCCTCCAGCACGTGGTTCGCTTGGACGGTCATCCCATCATGATCGAGCTGACGGCCGTACCCATCACCTACAAGGGTAGACCCGCGAGTCAAGTAGTTTTCCACTTGGTCCCGGTTCGCCGCCGCCGGCGCCGCAGGTTGGGCCGTCCGTTGCTGCATTACGCCGGCCGTTGACGGGGCCTTCCCCCTAGCCGTTCTTCAGCGACCGGCCGGCATTTCCTGCTTCAGCCTCACTTGGATCGCGATGCCATCGCGGTCTCGGGTGCACCACCCTCCGTCCGCGTCCCAGGTGTCCCAACCGGCTTGCTCCAGTTGCTGGCGCAGGCTGTCCACGGCCGCCCGGCCGCTCAGCTCGAGGGTGAAATCGATGAGTCCCATGGCCCTGCTCGAGAGCGCGGCACCTCCCCGACTCTCCCACGTGTTAGTGCCGATATGATGGTGGTAACCCCCGGCGCCGAAGAACATGGCACCGGGGTAGCTACGGTTGGTCACGTCGAAACCCAGCAGGCCTGCGTAGAAGGATTCCGCAGCGGCCAGATCCGAAACCTCCAGGTGAACGTGCCCGATGCGTGTGCCTCCAGGTAGGCCTACGCTCCGACTCTCGGCTAGGTCGGCCGCGGCCAGGAGGCTCCGCAAGTCCAGCGGACGCGTGGTCATGTAGATCTCGGCGTTGTGCCGCTCCCACC
>JACQVC010000215.1 GCA_016209995.1 Gemmatimonadota bacterium | reverse complement strand
GTTCAACGCGTTGACGGCGGGGGGGGCCGCGGCCGAGAACTACCCGTTCTGTACGGTCGAGCCGAACGTGGGCACGGTGGCCGTGCCCGACGAGCGGTTGGACGAGCTGTTCGCCCGCTCGGGCAGTGCCGCTCGCGTGCCCGCGTACCTGCACATCGTGGACATCGCCGGTCTGGTGGAGGGGGCGTCACAGGGGGCGGGTCTGGGCAATCGCTTCCTCGCCCAGATCCGGGAGGTGGACGCGATCGCTCACGTTGTGCGGTGCTTCGACGACGCGGACGTGCCGCACGTGCTGGGGAACCGGATCGACCCGGTCCGCGATCGAGACATCGTCAACGTCGAGCTCGCGCTCGCGGACCTCGAGACCGTCGAGCGCCGCCTCGAGCGGGTGGTGAAGAAGGCCCGCTCCGGAGACCACGCGGCGCAGGCCGAGGAAGCGGTCCTGGTGCGGCTGCGCGACAGTCTGGACAAGGGCCAATCGGTTCGGGCCCTGCGGCTGACTGAGTCGGAACGCACCCTCACGGAAGACCTGCACCTGTTGACGGCGAAGCCCGTGGTCTACGTGGCAAACGTGGATGAGGCCGCGCTGCCGACAGGCCGGAACGTGCATACGGATCGGCTCGCCGCGGCGCTGGCCGCGGAAGGCGATACGGCGGTCATCGTGCCGATCAGCACGCGTATCGAAGCGGAGCTGAAGGAGCTGCCGGCCGAGGAGCGCGCGGAGCTCGCGCGTGGCCTGTCGCTCGAGGTTTCCGGGCTGGAACGCTTCCTGCGTGCGGCCTACCAGCTTCTCGGACTTATCACCTTCTTCACGGTCAACGAGAAGGAAACGCACGCCTGGACGATTCGAGGCGGCACCCCCGCGGCCAGCGCTGCCGGGGTCATCCATTCCGACTTCGAGCGAGGCTTCATTCGCGCAGAAACCCTCTCGTTCGAGGACTTCCGCGCCGCAGGGTCGCTGCGCGCGGCCAAAGACCGCGGCCTGGTCCGCTCGGAAGGCAGGGACTACATCGTCCGGGATGGCGACATCATCCTCTTTCGCTTCAATGTCTAGACGGTCCAGGCGCCACGGCCCCGCTTGAGGTCCACTCCGATCGGGGTCCCCACGCAAACGTACGTTTGCGTGGGGTGAGGGTCTTGGTTATGCTTCAAGCCCTAATCCCGCCCCGTGAGCGTCACGGGGCCCGTCGCTAGCGACCGGACCACGGGAGGAATATGCGGAACTACGAGGTCGTCTACATATTCGACGCGGCGCTGGATGAGGCCGCGATCAACGGCAAGCTCGAGCGCTACCACGCGCTCGTGACCGGCGAAGGTCGGGGCGAGGTCCTGGCCGTCGACCACTGGGGCACGCGTCAGCTTGCCTACGCCATCCGCAAGAAGGTGAGCGGCTACTACGTGGTCGCTCAATTCCGGACCGATCCCACATCCCTGGTCGAGTTCGAGCGCGCCCTCAAGCTCGACGAGGAGCTCATGAGACATCTCGTCGTGCTCCATGAAGGCGAGCCCACGGCGCCGATGTCCGTGGCCGTTGCGCGTGCGCGTACCGCGGATGAGGAGGGCGAGGATCTGGACGACGAGGAGGAGGATTAGAACATGCCGCCGCCGAAGGGATGTCGACTCTGCGAGTCCGGGATCAAGGTCTTGAACTACAAGGACGAGCGGACCCTCGCGAGGTTCATATCGGATCAGGGGAAGATTGTGCCTCGCCGGATCAGCGGGGCGTGCGCCAGACACCAAAGGCAGCTCGGTACGGCGGTGAAGCGCGCGCGCTATCTCGGACTCTTGATGTACGTGCGGGAGCATGAAGTCTAGCAGGCGTCGCTCCGCAGCGATTGGCTTTACCCCACGCAACGTTCGTTGCGTGGGGACCCCGGGCTGATCATGGCCGAGAGTCGTGGCGGCTGGCGTCGCGCCGCGGCCCTGCTGGCCGTCTCTTTCCTGCTCTCGGTCGCGACACCGACTCTTCTGGTCGCGATCCCCTTCGCGCTTCTGGCGCTCGCGGTCCCGCCCCGGCGAGCCAGCACGGTTGGGCTGGCCGTGGGCGCTCTGGTGGTCATCGCGGGAGTCGGGAGCCAGACGTCCGAGTGGTACATGGAGCGCGGCTGGGCGTTGCTACTGGGCGGCTGGTTCCTGGCCCTCACGCTGCGCTGGCCGGCGAGCGCGTTTGTCACGCGCGCTTTGGGCGCCGTGGCGGGCTCGCTGGCCGTGGCGCTCATGCTGTTTCTACAGGGCGGAGGCGCATGGGTGGCGGTGGACTCGCTGGTGTGGTCGCGGCTGAGCGCGGCGTCTGCGTCCGCGCTGCAAGCCATGCGAGCGCTGCAGGGCGGCGGTGAGCTTCCGAACGCGCTCGTCACCGCGGTCGAGCGCGCGACGGACATACAGCGCACGCTGTTCCCGTCCCTGCTCGCTCTGGCCTCGCTGGCGGCGCTGGGCGCGGCGTGGTGGGCGTACGTGCGGCTCGCACGGCAGACCGATCAAGGACTGAGCCCACTGCCGGAGTTCCGCTTCAGTGACCAGCTGATCTGGGTGCTCCTGCTCGGGGTGGTGCTGCTGATCATCCCCCTGAACGATGGTTGGCAGAGGGCGGGCACGAATGCAGTGGTCTTCATGGGCGCGCTGTACGCGCTGCGTGGCGCGGCCGTCGTGCTGTTCCTGAGCGGCGGGCTGTCCGTGCTGGGCACGCTCGCGGTGGCGGCAGCCTTGCTGTTCCTGGCCCCCGTCTTGCTCGGCGGCGCCCTGGTCGTGGGACTGGGAGACACCTGGCTGGATTTGCGGCGGCGTAACCCGCGCACGGCCTGAGGGCTCGCCCTGAGAGAATGGGCGATCACGTGGAGACAGGAGACGGGTGATGAAGGTGATTCTGAGAAGGCCGGTGGGGAACCTGGGCGAGCCGGGTGAGGTGGTGGAGGTGAAGCCGGGATATGCGCGAAACTACCTGCTCCCCCAGGGGCTGGCGTACGAGGCGACGAAGGGGAACCTGCGGCGTCTGGAGGAAGAGAAGCGGCAGGCTGACGAGCGCGACAAGCGGGCGTATCTCGAGGCGAGGCGGCAGGCGTCGCTGATCGAGGGTGTCTCGCTCACCTTCCATGCGCGTGCCGGCGAGGAGGGTAAGCTGTTCGGCTCGGTTACGAACGCGGACATCGCGGACCGGCTGAACGGGCAGGTGGAGGGAGCCAACGTGGATCGACGGCAGGTGGTGTTGGACGAGCCGCTGAAGACGCTGGGGGTGTTCAGGGTGCCGATCCATCTGCACGCGCAGGTGGACATGGAGGTGGAGGTCCGCATCGAGCGCGAAGAGGTGGGGTAGCAGGTCGCTGAGTGCTGCCCGCCCAGGTCTCCCGGGTCGCAGAGCTGGCTCTGGCCGGCCGAGCTACGGATGTCATCGCTCTGGACTTACGCCGTCTGTCGACTGCGACCGACTACTTCGTGATTGCCAGCGGCGCGTCCGACGTCCAGGTTCGATCGATTGCGGAGCGTATTATCGAGGAGATGGAAAAAGAGGGCATGAGGCCCGACCACGTGGAGGGACTCAGCACGGGGCGGTGGGTGCTGATCGATTATCTCGACATCGTCGTTCACGTCTTTCATCCCGTATCCCGCCAGTTCTACCAGCTCGAGCTTTTGTGGGGCGATGCGCCCCGGGTTGAATGGAGCCGAAGTGAATCGGCGTAGCGAAACGATTCGCGTCGATCCCCTCTGATCCGAGCCGCGACCGTGAGGGAGCGGTCGGGTGGCACGCTCTGCCGCGCTAAGCGGCAGGGCGTGTTTCACGAGGGAGCGCACGGCCTGGCTATCGCCAGACCGTGCCATCCGCCGTCTGATCCTAACCGCGACCGTCAGAGC
>JACQVC010000212.1 GCA_016209995.1 Gemmatimonadota bacterium | reverse complement strand
TTGGCCCCCACGTCGATGCCCCGCGTCGGCTCGTCGAAGATGAAGAAGCGCGAGTCGGCATTGAGCCACTTGCCGACGACGACCTTCTGCTGGTTGCCGCCGCTCAGGACCTTGACGAGCCGGCGCGGCGACGGCGTCACGATGTGCAGCCGGTCGATCAGGTCGGCGACGACCCGCCCGGCTTTGCCGAACTGGTACCAGCGGCCGGGAAACAGCCGCTCGAGGCCGGCGGCGAGCAGGTTCTGCTCGACCGATCGGATGAGCGCCAGGCCCTCGGTCTTGCGGTTCTCCGGCACGAGCCCGACGCCGGCGCGCACCGCGTCCACGGGCCCGCCGCCGATCGGCCGCCCGTCGAGCCGGACGTGCCCTTCACGCACGCGGTCGGCGCCGAAGATGGCGCGCGCCAGCTCGGTGCGTCCGGAGCCGACGAGCCCTGCCAGGCCGACGATCTCGCCGGCGCGGACCTCGAGCGTCGCGCCGCGCACGCCGTTGTCGGCCTGCAGGTTCTCGACGCCCAGGACGACTTCGCCCGGCTGCTCGCAGAAACGGTGGCGGTAGGTCGTGTCCACCTCGCGGCCGACCATCAGGCGCACCAGCTCGTCGAGGGTCGTCTCGGCGGGGCGCGTCGAGGCGACCTGGCGGCCGTCGCGCAGCACGGTAATCCGGTCGCCGATCTCGAACACCTCGCGCAGCCGGTGCGAGATGTAGATGATGGCGATGCCGTCCCGCTTGAGCGTGCGGATGAGGTCGAACAGCCGCGCGATCTCGTGCTCGGAGAGCGCCGCCGTCGGCTCGTCCATCACCAGGATGCGGGCGTTCTGCGACAGCGCCTTGGCGATCTCGACGAGCTGCAGCTGCGCGACACCGAGCCGATGGGCTCCCGTGCGCGTGTCCAGTTCCAGGCCGAGCAGTTCGAGCCAGCGCCGCGCCTCGGCGTGCATGCGCCGGTGGTCGACCGTGCCGGGAATCCGGCCGCGGGGCTCGCGCCCGAGAAAGATGTTCTGCGCGATGTCGAGATAGGGGACGAGGGAAAACTCCTGGAAGATCACGGCGACGCCGAGCCGCCGCGCGTCGGCGGCCGAGTGGATCCGCACCGGCCGCCCCTCGAAGAGAAACTCGCCGCGATCGGGGTGATGGGCGCCGTAGAGCACCTTGATCAGCGTGGACTTGCCGGCACCGTTCTGCCCGAGCAGCATGTGCACCTCGCCGGCGTACACCGCCAGCGAAACATCGTCGAGCGCCCGGACGCCGGGGAACGCCTTCGAGACGCCGCGCATCTCGACGAGCGGCGTCATCTGATCACTTTCGGTCACCGGCATCGCAACGGTCCCCACCCAAATCCTGGTCCGTCAGGATCCTAGTCGACCCTTCAGGTCGCCGCAACGCGATCCCGAAGCGGCTTGACGGGCGTCTTCGCGCGTCTCCTTGACAGCGTGTGGGGGTGTCTCTAGGATGGGCTGACTCGATCGCACCCCACGGGCGGAGACCTCATGACCCGAAGCGCGCGGCGGAGACAGGCGTGGATCGTCGGGCTGCTGGCCCTGCTGCTGATGCTCGTCCGCGTGGACTTCTGGTGGTGGGGCGTCAACATGCCGCCGGTGCTCTTCGGATCGATCAACCTCCCCATGCTCTACCAGGGCGTCCTCTGGCTGGCCGGCTGGGCGCTGACCGTCTATGCGGTCAACACACTCGGGCTGGACCAGGGGTAGCGCATGGATGCCCAGACCGGCATCGTCCTCGCCATCATCGCCGCCTATCTCGGCCTCATCATCGCCATCGGCGTCTACAGCACGCGGTTCAGCCGCCGGACGATGGAGGACTACCACATGGGGAGCCGCGAGTTCGGCACGCTGGTGCTGTTCTCGGCGGTGTTCGGCGCCAACATTTCGGCCGTCGCCTTCATCGGCATCCCGGGGCAGGCGTATCACGTCGGCTGGATTGCCGGCCCGTACTTCATCACCTGCCAGGCCTGGCTGGCCCCGCTGCTGTTCTACGTCGTCGGCAGCCGCGCGTGGGCGCTGGGCAAGCGTCACGGTCTGATGACGCAGGCCGAAATCGTCTCGGCGCGGTGGCGCTCGCCGGCCCTGGGCCTGCTCATCTCGGTGGTCATCGTGTTCTACACGATTCCGTATCTGATGATCGGGCTGCGCGGCGCCGGGCTCACGCTGGCGGCGCTGACCGGGGGCTTCATCCCGTTCTGGCTGGGCGCGCTCATCGTCGCGGGCATCGTGTTGACCTACCTCGTGCTCGGCGGCATGCGCGGGGCCGCCTGGGTCAACGTGCTGCAGTCGGGCGTATTCCTCGCGGGCGGGTTCATCATCTTCGTGGCGGTGGCGGCGGTGCTCGGGGGCCCGCGGGCGGCCACCGCGCGCGTCTACCAGGAGTACCCGGAGATGATCTCCCGCGCGGCGATGCCCTGGCAGCAGTTCTTCAGCTACGGGTTCATCGTCGGACTCGCCAACCCGATGTTTCCGCAACTCTTCATGCGGTTGCTGACCGGGCGCGATCCGAAGAGCCTCAAACAGACGATCCGCATCTATCCCCTGGCCGTGTTCATCGTGGTGTTCCTGATGGCGACGCTCGGCATGTGGGGCCGGCCGGTCGTCCCGGGTCTGGAAGGGGCCGCCTCTGATGCGATCCTCCCGACGCTGCTGGCGCAGTACACGCGCTCGTAGACCTGCCCGCCGCTCACGTAGCTCGTGGCGGTTACGCCGCGGCTGCTGCACTGAACGCCCGCGGCGGGATAGCCGTAGTCG
>JACQVC010000025.1 GCA_016209995.1 Gemmatimonadota bacterium | reverse complement strand
GCTCACTCGCGGTCTGCGTGATGACGAGCTGGGTTGCCGGGGCGCCCAGACCGCGGCCGCGGCCGCGCCCCCCGCCCAGGCCGTCACGCCCCCCGCCCCGGCCCACTCCTCCGCCGCGGCCACCGCCGCGGCCGGGTGCGCCGTCGCGCCCCCCGCCGCGCCCGATGCCACCATCCCGGCCGGGGCCGCCGCCGCGGGCGGGCGGCTGATCGCTGCGGTCCGCGTCGAACGTCCAGGTGCCAGCCAGATCGGGTGCGGCCTGGGCCCGGACCAGGACCGGCGCGCCGAGGGCGAGGGTCAGAACCGACGTCAGCAGGCCCTTCGTCAGTCGTGTGTTCGTCACGTGCGATCTCCTTGAATCGACCGATCGCCGGCCGGCCCAGTGGCCGAACGGCGGCTCATCGAACGAGTAGGACGACGCAGGGATCCCATCAGGTCGACTGCGCCTGGGGGCTGGCGGTCATCCAGCCGACCTCATGATCCGGCGCGGGCTGCGGGACGGCATCCCGCACGGCGCCGAAGTCGACGACGAGCAGCGTCTGGTCGTCCCGGCTGGGCCGGTTGCCTTCGAACGCCCGGACGCGAGCCAGGACGCCGTCGCAGATCTCGCGGGCGGGACGTCCCCAGGCGTTCCGAATCGCGCTGACGAGGCGGCCCTCGCCGAATTCCTCCTGCGCGTCGCCGTCCGCCTCGATGACGCCGTCGGAGAAGATCGCCAGCAGATCGCCGGGCTCGACGCGGATCTCTCCCTGCTGGTAGGTGGCTCCCGGCAACACCCCCAGCACCGGCCCGCCCTCCGAGAGCCGTTCGACGATCACCTCGTTCGTGATCGTCCGGCGCATCCAGAGCGCGGGCAGGTGTCCCGCGTTGATATACCGCAGCAGGCCCGTGTCGGCGTCGTACGCGCACCAGAACAGGCTCGCGAAGCGTTCGGCCGACGACTTGGCCAGCAGCAGTTCGTTGAGGCGCTGCGCCGCCCGCGGGCGGTCGCCGTCGGGCTCGGTCCACTCGCTCGCGCTCATGGCGCCGTGGATGAGTCCCATCAGCAGCGCGGCCGAGATGCCGTGGCCCGAGACGTCGCCCACCAGAAACGCAACGCGCCGCGAGTCGAGGGGCACGACGTCGTAGAAGTCTCCCCCGACGTGGGAGGCCGGCACGCACGCGGCGCCCACACCGACGGTCGGCGGCTGACGGTCGGCCGGCGGCAGGAGATCGTGCTGGACGTTCCGGGCCAGCACGAGCTGGTGTTCGAGCAGCCGCCCGCGCAGGTACGGTCGGAAGCGGAGCCAGATGATCGCCAGCGCCCCGAGCAGCGCCAGGGCGGCCAGCGACGTGACAATGACCTGCCGCCGAATGCCACCGAACGGCGCCGAGATTCCGTCGCGGTACATGGCCACCTCGGCCAACAGGGGACCGCGAGGGAGGCCCGCATTCAGGCCGCTGGAGTTCGCAGGCGAGGGACGTGCGGGCTCGGCGCGCCGCTCGGTCCCCGTGGTGCCGTCGCCTGGGGGCAGCGGCCTCGCGCAGCGGCAGGGGAGGAGGGCCACCAAGATTGGCCGGCCGTCGTGGTCCCGCGCGCTCAGAGTCCCGCGCTGTTCGACAATCTGCAGCAGTTCGTCCCGGGAGAGCGAGAGCGGGCCGGCCGGCCCGCTCGCCGCCAGCAGCTCCCCGGACGGGCTGCGCACCGAGATCCAGGCCACGCGTTCCGGCGCGTCCAGCCGGATGTCGTCGAGAATCGGCCCGAGTCCGGCGGGGTCGGCCGCGCCGACCAACCGCGCGGCCGTCTCGAGAGTGCGGACGGTCCGATCGGCGCTGCGCCGCGCTTCCAGCCTGACCAGGTTCTCCGAGACGTAGCGGTAGGTCGCGGACGTCTGCACGAGCAGCAGGATGGCGAGGCCGGCGCCGGCCAGAATCGCGAGCTTGAACCAGAGGTAACGTGGGCCGCGATCACGAAGCGGCCCTGTGCTGAAGTCGAGGAGCCAGTCCATGAGATCTGAGACGGTTCCACCTGTGACGAATGTGTGACCGGCGTACGAAGAGTTTGTGACGGGTGGAGTCCACCACGCGCTCAGACCGCAACCCGAGGACCGGCGCCCCGTACATCGCCGGTCTTCGGGCGCCGAGTTCGCCTCCTAGTGCTGGCGCCAAGCCCGATTCTGGGGCAAAATGAAGGCCTCGCGCACAATCGGCAGCCAAGGGCCGAGCGTCGGCAAGGCCTGGAGAGAACGAGTCATGGGAGGCACGGGAGCGACGAGCGTGGAGGCTCGTCCGGGTGGAGAGCGGCCCAACGTGGAGGTGACGTTGATCCGCGCCGCCCGGGCACTCTCCTCAAAGCTGGATCTTGACGCGGCGTGTGTGGCTGTGCTGGACGCGGTCGAAGATGTCTTCGGCGCGCAGGCGAGCTGGATTCTGCTGTACGACGAGGAATCAGACGTCCTTCGCACGAAGCTCTTTCGCGGCCCCGATTCGGCCGTCTACGCCGGTGTGACCGTGCCGGCGGGTGCCGGCTTGGTGGGGATGGCCTTTCAGAGCCGGCAGGTCGTGTTCGTCCCGGACGTGCGCGCCGAAGACCGCTGGTTCGATCCGGCCCGCGTCCATCGCTCGAAGCTCAACTCTGTATTCATGTTGCCCCTGGTATGCGAAGACCGGGGGCTGGGCGTCGTGGGGCTCGACTCGCCGCGGTTCACTGCCGACCGGCCTCCGGAACCGAGCGACATCGAGCTGCTCGAGGCCCTGGCCGCCCAGGCCGCCGTGGCGATCGTCAACGCCAAGCTCTACCAGGACAGCGAGGAAGACCGGCATCGGCTGCGCACGCTGCTCAACGAACGGCGGCAGCTGCGGCGGCAGGTGCGGCACCTGCGGGACGAACTGCGGACGGTTGGCGCCTACGGAAAGATCATCGGGCGCAGCCAGGGGCTGCTCGAAGCGGTCCGGCAGGCCGAGCTCGTGGCCGTGGGCGACACGACGGTGCTCCTGCTTGGCGAGACCGGGACCGGCAAGGAACTGCTGGCGCGGATCGTCCACGAGCGGAGTACCCGGGCGGGCGGCGCCTTCGTCGCGGTCAACTGCGCGGCGCTTCCGTCCACGCTCGTCGAAAGCGAGCTGTTCGGCCACGAAAAGGGCGCGTTTACCGGGGCGGTCACCACCAAGATCGGCAAATTCGAGGTGGCCAACGGGGGCACGCTGTTATTCGACGAGATCGGCGATCTGCCGGGTGAGGCCCAGGCGAAGCTGCTCCGGGTGCTGCAGGATTCGGAGCTGCAGCGGGTGGGCAGCACGCAGTCCATCAAGGTGGACGTGCGGGTGATCGCGGCCACCAACCAGGACCTGGCGGCGGCCATCGCCGAGAGACGGTTCCGTCAGGATCTCTATTACCGGCTCAGCGCGTTTCCCATCTTCATCCCGCCGCTCCGCGATCGGATGGAAGACGTCCCGGAACTGGCCCAGTACTTCGCGACGCTGTTGAGCGCGAAGCTTGGCAAGGGTGAGATGCGCGTGTGTCCGAAAACCATTGAACGGCTGATGACCTATTCGTGGCCGGGCAACGTCCGCGAGCTGGCCAACGTGCTGGAACGGTCGGTCATCCTGGCTTCGGGTCACGAAATCGGCCCGGATCTGATCGGGTTCCCGACCGCGATCGAGACTCCGGTTCAACTGCCGGTTGACACATCGGTGTCGCTCGCGGAGGCCGAGCGGCGCGCCATTCTGGCGGCACTGGCCTCCGCCGGCTGGCGAATCAGCGGACCCGGCGGCGCGGCCGATGAGCTGCGGCTGAAGCCGACGACGCTGCACGCGAAGATGCGGAAGCTGGGGATTCGTCGGCCCGTCAAGTCCGTTCCCGTGATGCCGGGCCCCTGAGCATCGGCGCTCCGATTGTCCGGGTTGTACTTGACTCCCCCGCTGACGGGCCGTAGGCTGCCCCTGCTCATCGAGCGATCCGTTCTCAGCGGTCAGTCGTTGGTCGCGGCAAGCGATCGGGCAGCGACCGATCCGAGAACTGAGAGCCGCGACTGAAGACTGACATCTGAACACTGTAGGCAAGCGTCCGCCAGGTCCGGGCGGACGCGGCGGCCGCATGCGCCGGCCGGTACGCACCCGAACAACGGCGTGGCGTGCGGCGAGGGAAGAAGGATGGAGCCGATGAGTCCGAAGACTGCCACCGCAGCCGTGCTCGACTTTGTGACCGCCGCCCGGATCGATCAGTTCCCAGCCGAGGCGATTCATCTCGCCCAGCGTTGCCTCATCGACGGCCTGGGCGTGATTCTGGCCGGGTCCACCACTCCGGGCAGCGCCGTGCTCCGCGACTACATCCGCGAACAGGCGAGCCGGCCGGAAGCGACCGTCTTCGCCCGTGACGGGTTGCACACCTCGGCGGCGCTCGCCGCGCTGGCCAACGGCGCGAGCGGACACGCCATGGACTTCGATGACACACAACTGTCGACCACGCCGGATCGGCTCTTCGGCCTGCTCACGCACCCGACGCTTCCGCCCCTGGTCGCGGGCCTCGCCCTCGGCGAGCGGCTGGGCATCTCCGGCCGCGATCTCCTCGAGGCGTTTCTCATCGGCTTCGAGGTCGAATGCAAGATTGCCGAAGCCATCGACCCGAGCCACTACAAGAAAGGCTTCCACTCCTCGGGCACGATCGGGACCTTCGGCGCCACGGTCTCGGCCGCCAGGCTGCTCAAGCTGGACCGCGCCGCCACGGCCCACGCCCTGGGCATTGCCAGCAGCTTCTCGTCGGGCATCCGCGTGAACTTCGGGACGATGACCAAGCCGTTGCACGTGGGGCGGGCGGCGTTCAACGGGGTGACCGCGGCGGAACTGGCCGCGCGCGGCTTCACGGCAGGCGGCGACGCGCTGGACGGCCCATGGGGCTACTTCCAGATCTTCGGCGGTGGTTTCGATCCGGCCAGGATCGTGGGGGTGCTCGGCAACCCTTACGCGATCCTCGATCCCGGGGTGTCCATCAAGCCGTACCCGTGCGGGTGTCTGGGACACCCGAGCATGGACGCCATGCTGAAGCTGGTCGTCGACCACGACATCGAGCCGTGGCAGGTGCGCCGGATCCGCCTGCGCGCCGGCTCGAACATTCTCAATCCCCTGCGGTACCGGAAAGCGACGACAGAGCTTGAGGCGAAGTTCTGTCCCGCGTTCATGCTGTCGAGCATCGCGATCCGCCGCAAGGCCGGCATCCACGAATTCACCGACGAGTTCGTGCGGAGCGCGCCGGTGCAGGAGATGATGGAGCGCGTCGAGACGGTGCTGGATTCCGAGATCGAAGCGCAAGGGTTCGAGGCGATGCGGAGCATTGTCGAGGTCGAGCTCGCCGACGGTCGGCTGCTGGTCCAGCGGGCAGACGAACGATATCGGGGTGGGCCCGACAATCCGTTCAGCCGCGACGACCTTCACAAGAAGTTCCACGAGTGCGGCGCGCTCGTGTTGCCGGCCGAGCGGCTGTCGGCCGTGCTGGCCCGCGTCGAATCCCTCACCGAACTGCGAAACGTCCGTGAGCTGATCCAGGCGCTGGACGCAAGCGAGCCGCTCGCCGCCGGTGTCGCGCATGGCTAGTGGAGCGCCTCCGGTCGCGAGGCCGGGCCCGCCGCGGCAATCGGGAGCGGCGCGGTGAGGACTCCCGTCGAGCCGGCCGTCGCCGCCGGTTCCGTCGATCGGCCGCCGCGCGGCGACGAACGACGGCTCGGCCGCCTGCTGATTGCGGCCGCCGTTGGCGGGCTCATCCTGGTGCTGCCGCGTCCCGAGACCATCGAGCCGCAGGGCTGGCGGCTGCTCGCGATCTTCGTGGCGACCATCGTTGGCATCGTCGCCCGGCCGCTGCCGATGGGCGCGATTGCGCTGATTGCCGTCGGCGTGACCGTCCTGACCGGCACGCTCGATCTGGAGGAGGTGCTCGACGGGTTCAGTCACGACGTGGTCTGGCTCATCGTGTCGGCGTTTCTGCTGGCGGGCACGTTCATCAGGACCGGGCTGGGGCGGCGAATCGCCTACGTCTTCATGTCGCTCGTCGGACACCGGACGCTCGGCCTGACCTACAGCCTGGCGGCGACCGACTTCGTGCTGGCCCCGGTCATTCCCAGCCACACCGCCCGTTCGGGCGGGGTCGTCTTTCCGATCGTGCAGTCGCTGGCCCGTTCGGCGTTCGGTTCGACCGAGCGCGCCGACGTCAGGAGTACGGCGGCGTTCCTGACCTTCGCCACCTATCAATCGACCGTGGTCACGAGCGGCATGTTCATGACGTCGATGGGCGGCAATCCTCTGGCCGCCCAGCTGGCGGCGCAGCAGGGGGCTGACATCACCTGGGGGCTGTGGGCGCTGGCTGCCATCGTGCCGGGTCTGACGAGCCTGGCGATCGTGCCGGCGATCGTCTACTGGCTCTATCCGCCGGCGATCCGCCAGACCCCCGATGCGCGTCTGCTGGCGCGAGCCGAGCTCGAGAAGCTCGGACCCATGCGCCGGGAGGAGCGGATTTTGGTCGCCGTCTTCATCGGGCTCCTCATCGCCTGGTCCTTCGGCGCGGCGTTAGGGATCGAGAGCGCGGCGGCGGCGCTGGCGGCGCTGGGCGTCCTGCTCCTGACGGGCGTCCTCACCTGGGACCAGGTGGCGCGGGAGCACGAGGCGTGGAGCACGTTCGTGTGGTTCGCGGTCCTGGTCATGCTCGCCACCGAGCTGGGCGAGTTCGGCGTACCCCGCTGGCTGGGCGAGACGGTCACCGGGGCGGTGGGGGACGTCAGTTGGGGCGTGGGGTTCCTCGTGCTCAGTCTGGCGTATTTCTACAGCCACTACTTCTTTGCGAGCAATACGGCCCACATCAGCGCGATGTACGCCCCGTTTCTCGTGGTCGCGCTTGCGCTCGGTACGCCGCCGCTCCTGGCGGCGTTCGTCCTCGCGTTCTTCAGCAACCTGTTCGGGAGCCTGACGCACTACGGGGCGGCAGTCGCTCCGATCTTCTTCGGTGCCGGCTTCGTGCCGGTTGGCACCTGGTGGATGATCGGCGGGCTGCTCAGCGTGGTGAACATCACCGTCTGGCTCGTCGTCGGCGGCCTCTGGTGGAAGGTGCTCGGCATCTGGTAGCTCTCCCAGCTCCTCCTAGATAATCGCGCGCACGAGCCCGCCGTCCACGCTGATCGACTGGCCCGTGAGGTACGACGCCCGCGGCGAGGCGACGAAAGCGACGACGCTCGCGACCTCCTCGGGGCGCCCCATCCGTTTGAGTGGAATCGTGCCGGCCACGCGGTCGATGTATTCGGCGGCGGTGAGCCCCTGCGCCGGTCCCTCCGCCTCCGCCTTGCGCTGCCAGCGGGGTGTCAGCACACGTCCGGGGCAGACGCAATTGACGCGAACCTCGGGGGCCAGTTCTTCGCCGAGCGATCGGGTGAGGTTGATCAGAGCCGCCTTGGCCGTGTTCGAGACCACCTGCCCGAGGGTCGGTTGCTTGCCCGAGGCGGCGCCGAGAAACGTCAGGGAGCCTTTGCTCTGCCTGAGCCGTGGCACGGCGGCCTTGGCCAGCCGCACGGCGGTCACGAGATTGAGGTTGTAGCTGTCGAACCAGTCCTCCTCGCTCAGTTCGCCCAGGAACGCCCGCCTGCTGGCGCCGGCGACCATGACGGCGGCATCGAGGCGTCCGGGGCCGGCCGCCACCTCGACGGCGCGCTCGATGTCCTCGCGAACCATCGCGTCGCCGCGCAGCGGCGTGAGCTCGGCGCCGGTTGCCGTCCGTACTTCGGCGAGGAACGCCAGCAGCGTACCCTCGTTGCGCGCCATGACGGTGACGGCGGCCCCTTCCTCGGCCAGCGCGCGCACAGTGGCGGCCCCGATGCCGTAGCTGCCGCCGACCACCAGCACGCGTGCTCCTCGCAGTCCTAGGTCCATGGTGCTCTCTGTGTCTGACGGTGTTCAGTTCTCGGTTCTGATTCGCCGGCCTCACCCGGCCCGCGATCATATCGCGAATTCGGATGGTGGCCCACGGCTTGAACGCGATCGAGGACATCCTGACGGCGCCGGTGCTCCGGGCCCGCCGGGCTCGGGCGCTGATCGATCAGGTCTGGACGCTCGACAGCGTGAAGGATCTGCGGGAGCTCCGGCCGCTGCTGCAGGCGCCGACGCCGACTGCGGCCTGAGAGCATCACGCCGACGTGTGCCAGCTAGTCGTGAGTTGCGGAAAAGAATGCGAGGCGGGGCCACCGGGCCCCGCCTCGTTGTCTTTCTGCCGCCTGCCTGCCGCTTCTAGAAATCGAACTGTGCGCCGATCTTGACGAAGCGGGCCTGGAGGATGAGCGTCGGCACCTGCCAGCGCGCCACGTCCCCGACGACCGGGGAGTACGTGTTGTTCTGTGACAGCACGGGGTTGGCGTTGAACAGATTGTAGATGTCGAAGTTGAGCGTCGTCCGGGTGCCGCCCAGGCGGAAAATCTTACCGATCCGCAGGTCGAACTGGTTGAGCCGCTCGCCGAAGAGCGTGCCCGGCTCCACCAGGTTCACGGTGGTGTTGGCCGCATTGCCCGCGAGGGGCCGGCCGAGCGAGGGGGCCACGAGCGCGTTGGGCACGGCGTAGTTGGCCTGGACCTCGGGCCCCGGCAGGCTCTGGAACGTGCCGCTCAGGAGGACGTCCACCCGCGGGATCGTGTAGGCGGCCGAGGCTTTGACCTGCGTGAGGAAGTTCTGGGCCTGGTCGCAGTAGGGCAGGCCCGCCGGGCTGACCTCGGGCAGCGCCGCGAGGATCTCGCAGTTGTTGGTCGAGGTGCGCCCGGTGCTGGTCCCGCCCTGCAGGATCAGCCCGTTGGCCATCCGCGCGCTGAGGTTCACGTCCACGCCGTTCCAGTGCTCGGTTTCCTTGCCGTAGTTCTTGGCCCGCGTGCGGTAGTTGTCGGTCTGGCCGAACCCTGCGGCGTTGACGTTCTTGAACCCCGAGATCGTCTGGCCCGCGTTGGCCAACCGCGAGTCGTTGGGCACGGTCACGCTGTAGGTATCGAAGTCGGACGCCGCCACGGCCTGATTGTCGATGACGTCGAAGTTGCCGTACGACCGGCGGAAGTAGCTGACCTCGAGCGAGACACGGGGCACCAGTTCGTGCTGCACGCCGGTGGAGAACTCCCAGTTGTGGTAGCGTTTCCCCCAGCCGGTGAGCAGGTCCGAATCGAACCGCGTGTTCGGGCGCACCGAGCCGAAGTCCTGAGCGCTCGCCGCGCCGCAGAGATCGCCGCCCGCGGCCCGGTTGTCCTGGGCGGCCAGATTCAGCAGGTCGCAATCGGGCCGGTAGTTGCCGTTGCCGTCTACCCACGCCCGGTTCGCCGACCGGGACAGAACCGCGATCGGGTTGGGGCCGCTCGTCAAGGCTCCGGTGGTTCCCAGGCCGGTCAGGTACTTGTTGAGGCTCACCTTGAGCGCCGTCCGGCCGTTGCCGAACAGGTCATACGCCAATCCTATCTTCGGCGTGATGTCGTGATAGCTGAGGTTCGACGTCTCGGGAATCGAGAGATTCCGGTCTGGCGTGAACACGGTCGGGCCCAGTTGCTGCGCGGGGAACGTGTTGGCGAAGTGGTCGTAGCGCACCCCGAGGGAGATGGTCATCCGGTCGACCGTCCACTTGTCCTGCGCGAACAAGCCGAAGTCCTGGTCCACGTGGTTCCGCTGCAGGTCGGGCAACGCCTGCATCGTGAACCGATTCGGCACGCCGTTGCGGAACCGGTAGCTGAGCGGGTTCAGGACGTAGGTCAGGTTCTCGTAGGACCCGTAGGCGTCGTTGACGCCGAATTTGAACGCGTGCGCGCCCGTGATGTACGACACGTTGAAGCGCCAGTGGAAGTTGTTGTTCCACGAGTTGTTGTAGTTGCCGACCCGGCCCCGGTAGTTGAGGCCCGGGATCGCCCCCCCTTGCTCGTTCACCCCGATCATCACCGGGAGCAACTCGTCGCCCTTGGTCTGAACGTGCATGTTGCCCCAGCGCTCGACGCGGTGGATGCCGCTCGCCTCGATCAGGACGCGGCTCGTCATCGGCGCCGTCCAGTCCAGGAGCACGACGCGCTGCGTCGGAAAGCGCCGGTCGCGGCCCGCTTCGGGCGCCTGGGTGGCCGAAATCTGGTCGTGACAGGCGCAGAAATCCTGCTGGGTATACGTCAGGCCGATCTTGTGCTTCGGTGCCGCCTGCCACGTCAGGCGCAGCTGCGCGTCGAGCCAGGTCTTCTCAATCGACGCCGGGCGACTGAGATCCGGCTCATAGTCCCAGACGTTCGGGTTGTTGAAGTTCTTGTTGAAGAACATCGCAGGCGCGAACTGATTGGCGCCCTGCCACCGGCCGCTGAAGTAGAACCAGATCTCGTCCTCCTTGAGCGGTCCGCCGAAACCCGGATTGAAGTCCCAGTTCTTGTCGATGCCGCCGATGTTGCTCAGCAGCGGGTTCCGCGCGAGCAGGTCGCTCGAGAGATTGCTCGCCTGCATGCCGTCGTTGGCAAAGGTCCCGAAAAGTACGCCGGAATACCGGTTGCCGCCCTCGCGCGCGATGAAGTTGATGCGCACGCCGCCGGTCGCCAGCTCGGCGCTGACCGACGAGGTGTCGAACGTGATTTCCGAGACGCCTGTCGCGTTGGGAATGGCGCCGCCGCCCCAGCCGCCGCCGATCATCGAGCTCAGCGAGACGCCGTTCATCGTGAACCGCTGGTCGTTGGTGTCTCCGCCATGAATCCCGAGCGCGCGTGTCTCCGGGCCGAGCGCGCCGCCCACGTCCTGCGAGGCATTGCCGCCGGTTGTAATCACCACGCCGGGGATCAGGACGCCGAGGTTGAACATGTTGCGGCCGGTCGGCAGCACGGTGATTGTCTCGGCGTCCATGACCCGCTGCCGCAGCGTGCTCTGGACGTCCACGATCGG